>CAZDGO010000137.1:0-6402 GCA_964504825.1 uncultured Gaiellales bacterium | reverse complement strand
AGGGGTCAGGGGCCGGAGAGCGTGACCTCGCCGGCGCTCACGGCCCGGACCATCCCATCCTGCCCACGGACCAGTAGCTCGCCTTCTAGACCCAGCCCTTCAGCAGTGCCCTCAGTGACCACAATGTCGCTGGAAAAACCCGAACGGACGACGACAGACGTGCCGCACAACAGGTCACGCTCGACGCACGCGTCCCGGACCGACTCCCAGGCTCCCGCGTCCACCTGGCGCCAACGTCCGGCCAGTGCATCCAGAAGCTGCGCAAGGAGGGCCGGCCGGGACACGGTCGCCCCCGCGAACTCAGCAAGCGATGCAGGCACAGGGCGCCGCACGTCGCCCCCATTCCCCGAAACAGCCTCACCCGGTCGACCGTTAACGTTCAGTCCGATACCGATCACGAACCAGTGCAGCCGGTCCATGTCCATGGAAGCCTCCGACAAGATCCCACAGACCTTCCGCCCATCCACCAGCACATCGTTCGGCCATTTGATGCCCACGGTTCGCCCCGGGCCAAGCAGCCGTTCTACGACCTCAGCGACCGCCAGACCCGCCGCCAGCACGAGACGTGACCCCTCGGCGGGAAGCACGCGGGGCCGTAACAAGACCGAGAACGTGAGGTCCTTTCCGGGCTGACTGATCCACGTCCGGCCCAGCCGCCCCCGGCCGCGCTTCTGGTCGTCGGTCACTACGAGAGCTCCGGCGGGCCCTTCGTGTTGAGCGATCTCCTTCAGCGACTCATTGGTGGAGTCCATCGCAGCGAAGTAGCGATAGGGCAGCCCGACAGACAGCGGAGTCGCCCCGTGCGACTCGTCCGAGCCGTCGTGATCGGCGCCGAGAAGCAGCGGGAGAACCACTTCGGGCACGACGGCATCGGGCAGCACGCTCAACCGATATCCGCCTCCGCGCGAGGAGTCGAGGGCCACGCCCGCCAGACGCAGCGCGTCCACATGCTTGTGCACAGCGGCGCGGGAGATTCCGAGGAGCCCGGCCACCGCCTCGCCCGACACGCGCGCCCCCGAGGGCGCAGCCTGGTACAGTCGGGCCATGATGCGCACCCTCTGAGCCACTCCAGGCTCGAGCACGCGCTCGGCCAGCCCGGCCTCTACCCTGCGATCTACCTGAGCGAGATCCAATGCATGAGAGAACATACATCCGTCCTACGGTATCTGTAATGAGCTGGGGACGGTCTGCTATCCTGTAGCATCTTCTGTTAGCCCGGAGGCCCCCCGACTCCCCTGAAGGGTGCACTACGCCACCATGATCTCGGATCTCATGAAAAACGTCGCACGCGGCGGTTGGAAGAGTCGCGTTGTCGCAGCGGCGGTAGTGATAGCCGTTCTGTTGGTGCTCGCCATAGTAGTCGATGCGGGCCTCTCCTACAATCGCATCCACGCGGGCGTGAACGTCGCGGGCGTAGACGTAGGGCGTCTGACCCACGAGGAAGCGGCCACGAAGCTGACCGCACAGGTGCAGCGGGCGGCCACGAAACCCATCACCCTGACCAGCGATGCGAAGGAGCGGCCGGTCTTCCCGAGGGACGTCGGCACAGCGATCGATGTGAGCGGGTCGGTGGAGAAGGCGGCGTCTATCGGCCGTGGCGGCAACATCGTCGACAACCTCGTCGACCGCTTCGGTCTCTACTTCTCGCCTCGGGAGGTCGGGCTCAGCGGCACGATCGATTCAGTGCTGCTTGACACCCTTATCTCCGGAGTGGCCAAGAAGCTCGATCGCCCCCCGGTAAACGCGGGGGTGGCCGTCAAGGACGGCGAGGTGATCGTCGTGCAGGGTGCGGATGGGCTGGTCGTCGACCAAGCCGCCCTACGCGGCAGTCTCAAGTCCCTTCTCTTCTCGCTGCACAGCACTGATCTACGGGTTCCGACGAAGGTGGCTGCGCCGGCTATCCAGGCCGCCAACACCACCGCGGCCGTAGCCCAGGTCAAGACGATGGTTGCCGGCAATGTCCGGCTAAAACTCGACGATCAGTCGTGGACCCTCTCCCCTGAGAAGATAGCCGGCGTCCTGGAATTCCGCACCGAAGGTCAAGACGACGCCTCTCGGCTCGTGCCCTACCTCTCCGCAAAGAAGCTCTCGGCGTTCTTGAAAAACGTAGGCACGGCTGCGCGGAGAGACGCCAAAGGCGCTACCTGGCAGACCGACGGCCAGACGGCGATCCTCGTGCCGGCCCGCACCGGACGCCAACTTGACACCGAGGCTACCGCGGTGGCCCTCACCGAGGCGGCCCTCAAGACTTCCAGCCGCGTGGCGACGGCGCAGGTGAAAGAGAAGAAACCGGCCATAACCACCGAGAAGGCCAAGTCGATGGGCATCGTCACGAAGATCGGCGGCTATACCACCGAGTTCAGCGGCTCCGCGGGCCGCCTGCACAACGTCGCCCGCGCGGGGGAGCTCATCAGCGGCACCCTCCTGGCGCCGGGCGAGGAGTTCGACTTCAACACCGTCGTCGGCCAGCGCACCGAGGCGAGCGGATTCCGAACGGCTCCGGCCATCATAAGGGGCAAGCTCGAAGACACCCTGGGAGGTGGCATCTGCCAGGTCTCGACCACCCTCTTCAACGCCGTGTTCTTGGCCGGGCTCGATGTCACCGCACGCACGAACCACTCCATTTACATCAGCCACTATCCCCAGGGGCGTGACGCGACGGTCAGCTGGGGAGGGCCGGAGTTCCGCTTCCGCAACGACACCCCAAATTGGATTCTCATCAAAGCAGCCTCCGGCGCCGGTTCCCTGACGTTCGTACTTTACGGTACGCCGGTCCACCGAAAGGTCACATACACCACCAGCGACTTCTACAGCATCACCCCTCCGACCGCGAGGCGCGTGAAGACCAATCAGCTCTTCGTGGGCGATACCCAGGTGACCGACGACGGCCAGACCGGCAAGAAGTGCAAGGTGGTCCGCAAGGTGGTCCAGGATGGCAAGACTATCCACAACGACACCTTCGTGAGCTCCTACCCCATGCGGCCGAAGCTCATCGCAGAGGGCACCAAACCCAAGGTCACCACGACCACACTTCCCAAGCCCAGGACGACCACGGCGCCCCCGACGACCACCATCACCACCGCAGCTCCGTAGCCCACGCCGCGCAAGCGGCCGCCACAGTCCCATCAGCCCGCAGACTGTGCGCCGGCAAGAAGCCCCTGGTGGCGCGGCGGCGGAGGCGGATGTAGGCGGCATCGCCGGCGCCGCTAAGCTTCCACCTCCTCAGTGTGGTGCAGTCTTGCGGTAGACATCCCCTACTTGCTCGCCCGCCCCATTTCTCTGGGCCGCTCAAGGATGTCTCCCTAGCCGCCGATACTTGGGGCAGGATGCATAAGAATCCGACGCCTGACGCGGGAGAGGGACCAACCGCTATGTCAACACCCCTAGCCCTGGCTACTCCAGAGACACCTTCGCGAGAACTCGGCGAAGAGGACATCAAACTCCTGGCCGTGAAGGCCTCCAACAGAGACCCGTTGGCGTTCAGCTTCCTCTATCGCCTCTATTTCCCCCAGGTCTTCACTTTCATCAACTTCCGGGTCTCGAGTCGAGAGGACGCCGAAGATCTCACCAATGCCGTCTTTGAGAAGGCGCTGGCGGCGATCGAACGGTATCGTCCGAAACCGGCTCAGTTCTCGACTTGGCTCTATACTATCGCCAAGAACGGCATCATCGACCACTACCGCAAACGGCGGCTTCCCATGGACGAAGAGGCCGAGGCAGGGGGAGTCGCCAGCGTCGATTCCAGTTGCGACCCGGTCCTCCATCTACTGCTCGATGAACGCAAGCGCACTCTCCGCGAGGCCCTCCGCGAACTCACTGCCGAGCAACGTGAGGTCGTGGAATGCCGGTTCTTCTTCGAGTTGGCCATACACGAGACGGCGGTGGCCATGGGAAAGACCGAGGGCGCGGTGAAGGCCCTACAGTTCCGCGCCCTGGAAAGCCTTCACCGGTTGTTGACCGAGGACGCCCTCGGCGCTTTCAACCTCTGATCACGCGGCACCGCCGGCCGACAGGTAGGTCTCGGTGCCACAGAAGGGGCAGCGCACCAGGCCCTTGCCGGCCAGTTCCACGGCTCCTCCACAGTTGGGACACTGTCCTTCCTTGATCTGAGCGGCTTCCGCCGACACCAGCTCACCCTTGTCCCAGTTGACGTAGCCGGTGAACAGGCCTTTGCCGATGAGGTCGTAGATGTACTGCCGCACCTCGTCCCGGGTGGCGTTGTTCTCGATGGCCAAGTCGGCGATACCCACGCGTCCCCGGGTGGTCACCGCGTTCAGCACCGCGCGCTCCTTGTCGCCCTTGGTCTGCTGCACGATCTCGCCCTTCGACTGGAGCAAGAAGTAGAGCCCCACGGCGAAGAACGGCAGGGAGAAGAGCACGAAACCCAAGGCGACTCCGGTGACACTCTTGCCGGTCGCGATGCCCGCCCCGAGCCAGATCGCCACCCCGGCGCCGACGACCAGCAGCACGACACCGATGATCCTGCTATTCATGCTTCCTCCCTATCCCGCGCGGAACCCGCCGCCGCCGCCCCCACCGGAGAACCCTCCGCCAAAGCCGCCCCCTCCGCCCCCGAAGGCTCCGCCGTGACCCGAGCCACTACTCGACGGGGCCGAGGTCAACACGCTCGAGAGGTTGTGCAGACTACCGAATAGTCCGTCGGAGATGCTGTCAAGACTGAAACCGCCACCGGGAAGGCCGCCCGGCACGCCCATCGGTGCGCCCCTGGGCATTCCACCCGCGCCGGGTCCACCCAGCGCCTGACCCTGACCGGGGATCAAGATGGGCCGGTACCACGCAGGCGCCGGCAGCTGCATCTCCTGGAAACGACGCACCCAATCCCGCTCCACGCCGAACGCGATGGCATAGGGCAGGTAGCGCTCGAAGGAATCCCGAGCCGTAGCCATGTCCTGATACCGCGTGAGATCGCGCAGGTAGTTCCGGAACGCCTCCCACTTACGAACCTCCTGTGCCCCGACCGACGTGCGCTTGGGCATGGAGCCCGAGAAGACGATGACGACAACGCCTGACACCAGGCTCCCCATGAACAGGAAACCCCAGCCCGGCACCCCGAGGAAGACGCCGAGGATGAAGGAGCCTCCGCCCAAGAACACAAGCACGGCTACGCCCAGGCCGACCGAGGTCGCTCGTGCCGATTTCGGATTGCTGACGAAGAGACCGCGCGTAGTCACTTCGCCGTAGATCTTGTCGACGATGCCACCGACGTGGGTGTAGAACTTGTTCTTGAGATCGTCGGAGCTCACCTCGTTGCTCGCACCGAATAGAGCCTCGGCCACCTGCTTCTCGAACCCTTTCAGATCGTCGAAGGCCTTAAGCTTCCGGAAGATATTCTTCATGGACTTAAAGACCCACGTGCCTTCCTGCCGGTTCTCGATCTCGATGTAGCCTCGCCGAGCCAGATCGACGATCGTGGCGATGACCTCCTTCACGTCCACCCGCTCGTCGACCAGCGCCCCCGCCACGCCCGGAGGCAGGTCGGAAGGCGGTTCCGACACGTAGCCCGCGAACGCGGCCGCCGGTTCGTCGCGACCGCGCCTACGCCAGAGCACCAACATGCCGAGCAACGTGAAGATAGGCAGTGCGAACCCGGCCTTGGGGACGATCCAGCCCGCCACCCGCCGCCAGGTCCACACGAACTTCACGACCCCTTTCGGGAATCCGGCCACGATCCAGAAGCGGGTATTCGCCGGGAACGGCCCTGCCTTGTATGCCAGCGTCGACGGTCCCGGCGAGGCGACCTCGTTGGCGACCCCCGGGCCGGTGTCGATGGCGGCCGTTAGCTCCTCGGGGAGAACGCTGCCCGGCAGCTTCACCGTGGCGGTCGCCGCGCCGATCGTCACCGGCGTGTCGGCGTCTAAAACGTACCACCGCAGTTCGTCGCCTTGGTCGAAGTAGTGGATGGCGCCCTGCGCTCGGTACTTGATGGTCCATGTGGCCGAGGTGTCGGCCAGGTCAAAATTGAGTTGGATCACCTGGTTGCTGCCTTCGCGAAAGGCCTGCCAGGTGCCGGGACCCGAACCCTCGGGCAGCGGCTGCCCGTTCTGGAACACCTGGATGTCGGTGAGCTTGTCCAGATTGGCGGTGGGGATGACCCGGCCCACAAAGGTGTAGGGCCCCACGAAGGTGAAGGTGACGTCCTCGCTCACCAGGACGTCGCTGTTCTCCTGCACGTCGAGAACCACATCCATGCGGTCGATGCGCCACTCCTTGGCCACGGCCACCCCCGGCACCAGGAGGGCAAGGAGCAGGAGTGCGGCGAGAACAACCACACCGGCCGCAGCGCGAGTGCGCCGGCTACTCATCGCGGTCGCCATCACCGTCGCCGACGACGCCACGCCGGGAGTGCCCGACGGCAGCTCGCCGCCCGGTGCGGTCTCGCCT
>CAZDGO010000136.1:0-6462 GCA_964504825.1 uncultured Gaiellales bacterium | reverse complement strand
CGGGCTGCAAGATCCACTCCGCGGTGTACGCGGCCACCCCGGCCGCGGCGGGCGAGGTGGCGCGGCGGTACGTGGAGGGCGCGGTGACGTGCTATGCGGAGTTCGAGGTCATGGATATCGACGAGGAGGCCTTCCGCGCCGGTGAAGTGCGATCCCGTCTCTACGGGTTCCTGCGGGCGCCCGAGGATCGACGGCTCATGCAGGGCGCCAAGGTGGGGGGTCGGGGTCTGACAGACGGGGCGGCGGCCCAGGCCATCGCCGAGAGGGTGGTCGAGGGGATGCAGGCGGGCCGCCTCTACCTCATCGGTCCGGGCACCACGACCCGGGCGATCAAGGACCGGCTCGGCCTCGAGGGCACCCTACTCGGGGTAGACGCCGTCTGTGACGGCCGGCTGGTCGCCCGCGACGCCACCGAGGCCGAGCTGCTCGCGCTGCTTCCCCCGGGGCGGCACGCCACCATCGTGGTGACCGTCATCGGCGGCCAGGGCTACATTTTCGGCCGGGGCAACCAGCAGTTGGGTCCGGCGGTGATCCGGAGAATCGGTGTGAAGAACGTGGTCGTAGTGGCCACCCAGGGAAAGCTGACCGCACTGTCCGCGGGACGCCTGCGGGTCGACACGGGCGACGACGAGCTGGACGCTTTGCTGCGTGGCTACCGGCGGGTCGTCACCGGGTACGCTGAGGAGGCGGTGCTGGCGGTGGAGTGACACTCGGTCGTTCGGGTTCGGGACTGTGCCTGGGGGGGTAGGTCAGCCTCATGTCCCGTCTCATTTCCGACTACGCCATGTTGTCCGACTCGCACAGCGCGGCCCTTGTGAGTCTGGACGGCGTCGTCGAGTGGCTGTGCCTTCCCCGGTTCGACTCGCCCAGCTTGTTCGGGCGCCTCCTCGACGAGGATGCGGGCCACTGGAGCCTCCGACCCCGCGGTGTCACCTCCGCCCGCCGACACTATCGTGGTCGCTCGCTGGTGCTCGAGACCCGGCTGTCCGCTACCGCCGGACGCGGAGTGCTCGTTGAGGCCTTAGCTTTCGGAGAGGGAGAGCGCGGGCATTCCATCGGCCTTGGTTCACCCCATGTGCTCGTGCGTGAGCTGACCTGCCTGGAAGGCGAGCTCCAGGTCTATGAGGAAGTCGTTCCCCGGCCGGGGTATGGCAGCGAGATCCCCCAGATAGAGACGGTCACGAGAGGGGCGCGGTTCGCGTTCGCCGGCGGACGCTTAGTGCTGTCGACAGACGGCGCTCTCGATGCGCGGCCGGGAAGCGTACGGGGTGGGGCCAGACTCGCCGCTGGACAAAGCTACCGCTCGGCTTTGGCCTACGTTCCGGCGTCGGAGCCATCTCCGGGGAATCTCTCTGGGGAGAGGATCGCTCGGATGATAGAGGATACGACCGAGGGATGGCGCTCGTGGTCATCGAGTCACCAGAACTACAAGGGCCCCTGGTCGGAGATGGTCTACCGCAGCGGGGTCGTGATGCAGGGCCTCACCTACCGGCCGACGGGAGCCATGGTCGCCGCACCGACCACTTCGCTTCCCGAGGAGGTGGGCGGCGTTCGGAATTGGGACTACCGCTACTCCTGGCTCCGCGACTCGAGCATGACCCTTCAGGCGCTCTGGGTAGCGGATTGTCCAGACGAGGCGGGGGAGTACTTCCGGTGGATGGCGCGCATCGCCGAACGCGACGCGAAAGAGGGCCTCGATCTGCAGATCCTCTACGGGATCGGCGGGGAGCGCGATGTGACGGAGCGGGAACTGCCCCATCTTCGCGGGTGGAGGGACAGCTGTCCCGTGCGGGTAGGCAACGGCGCGGGAGGGCAGCGACAGATCGACATCTACGGCGAGGTCCTCGACGCGGCGCACAGGCTGTTGCCCAGTGTCGACATTCTCAGCCCCGAATCGACGCACTTCCTCGTGCGTTTGGCCGACACAGCGGCCGCCGTGTGGAGCGAACCGGATCAGGGCATCTGGGAGGTGCGTGGAGGCCCACGACACTTCGTCTACTCGAAGGTGATGTGCTGGGTGGCGCTTGATCGCGCCATCGCAATGGCTGAGCGCTTGGACGCCGCGGATCACGTTGCAGTCTGGGCGCGGGCCCGGAAAGCCATCCGGAAGGAGGTGGAGCGTCGAGGCTGGAACGTTCGCCTGGGCGCGTTCACACAGTCCTTCGACAGCGATGAGCTCGACGCATCCGTCCTGATGCTGGGCATCACCGGCTTCGTGTCGCCATCCGATCCTCGCATGCTATCCACCGTGCGGCACATCGCGATGGAGTTGACCGACAGTCGCGGCTTGGTGCTGCGCTACCGACCGCGTGATGGGGCCACCGACGGGGTGAGCGGAGGAGAGGGATCATTCCTGCTCTGCACCTACTGGCTCGCGGAGTGCCTCGCCAGGGCGGGGGAGATCGAAGAGGCCCGGGAGGTGTTCGAGAGGGCGACGGCTTACGTGAACGACGTGGGGCTTCTGGCTGAGGAAGTGGAGTCTGAGACAGGTGAGCTACTGGGCAATTTCCCACAAGCTATGAGCCATATCGGCGTCGTGAACGCCGCATGGGCGATCGCCGAGCAGGAGGCCGGACAAGGGGCGACAGCGCAGTCGGAGTAGAGAAGGAGGATTCTCGTGACGCATGACACGTCACACTATGACGCGGTGGTGATCGGGTCCGGGCAGGGAGGCAACCCGCTGGCGATCGCCTTGGCGAAGGCCGGTTGGAAGACCGCCGTCGTCGAACGTGAACATGTAGGCGGCACCTGCATCAACGTGGGCTGCACCCCCACGAAGACGATGGTGGCGAACGCCCGCGTGGCCTACGTGGCGCGGCGGGCTTCGGACTTCGGCGTGGACGCCGGCGCGGTCTCTGTCAACATGCCGGCGGTGCGACGTCGCAAGCGGGAGATCGTCGAAAGCTGGCGGGCCGGAGGGGAGAATAAGCTCGCAGCCGTCCCCGGCCTCGACCTGGTGCGGGGGGAGGCGGCGTTCTCGGGACCTCGTTCCCTCGAGGTGCGGATGGCGTCGTCCGACGAACCGAGCGCTATCCGTTCGCTGACCGCCGAGCACATCTTCGTCAACACCGGCGCCCGGCCGGCCGTGCCGGCGCTTTCTGGGCTGGACGGCGTGCCCTACCTTGATTCCACCACCGTGATGGAGTTGGATATCGTTCCCGAGCATCTCCTGGTGCTGGGGGGCGGCTACGTGGGCGTGGAGTTCGGCCAGATGTTCCGCCGCTTCGGGAGTGAGGTGACCATCGTCCAGCGGGAGGAGACGCTGCTTGCCCGGGAGGACGCCGACGTGGCCGAGGCGGTGGCGGCGATCCTACGAGAGGACGGTTTGAGCCTCGCCCTCGGGGCGCGGCCGGTGCAGGTAGAGGCCGGTCCCGATGGATGGGTGACCTTGATTATGGATAGGTCCTCCGGGCGGAGCGCCATTCGAGGCTCTCACCTGCTGGTTGCCACGGGCCGCACGCCCAACACCGACCGTCTCAATCTGGCGGCGGCCGGCATCCAGACCGACGCACACGGGAACATCGTCGTCAACGAGCGGCTCGAGACGGGGGTGCCCGGCGTCTACGCGCTGGGCGACGTCAAAGGCCGCCCGGCGTTCACCCATATCTCCTACGACGACTTCCGCATCCTGCGTACCAACTTGCTGGAGGGCGGGAGCGCCTCCACGGTGGACCGGGTGGTGCCCTATGTGGTCTACATGGACCCGCAACTGGGCCGGGTAGGCCTGACCGAGTCCGAAGCGCGGGAACGTGGCCTCGAGATCCGGGTGGCCAAGATGCCCATGCACTGGGTCGCCCGAGCCCTCGAGGTGGGGGAGTCGCGGGGGTTGATGAAAGTCGTGGTGGACGCCTCCACGGACCGGATCCTGGGCTGCGCCGTGCTGGGGATCGAGGGCGGAGAGATCGCCGCGCTTCTCCAGATCGCCATGATGGGGAATGTCACGGCGGCCGAGTTGCGCGAGGCCGTTTTTGCCCACCCGACACTGGCGGAGTCGCTGAACAATCTGTTCGCCAGCTGGGTGAAGTAGCCAAGCGCCCGCCGCCTCGCGCGCGTTCGCTAGGTTCACACCTACAATTGTGGACGAGCCGGGCGTTTTTCCACACTGAGTGGCCGGCCAATGAGAAAGGAGCGTACCGTGCGCCTAGGCATCGCCGCCGACCACGGCGGATTCGAGCTCAAGGAGGAGCTGGCGGCGGCCCTCCGGAACCGGGGGCACGAGGTAGTCGACTTCGGCGCACCCAGCCTCGATCCGGCCGACGACTTCCCCGACTATGTCATTCCTTTGGCCCGAGCGGTGGCGGCGGGGGAGGTCGAACGGGGCCTTGCGGTGTGCGGGAGCGGTGTTGGCGCCTGCGTGGCCGCCAACAAGGTAAGGGGCGCCAGGGCCGCCCTGGTCACGGAATCATTCTCGGCTCATCAAGGCGTCGAGGACGACGACATGAACATCATGTGCGTAGGTGGGCGGGTTCTGGCCTTCAACCTGGTCTGGGACCTCGTGCAGACGTTTCTGGCTGCCGGTTTCATCGGCGGCGATCGGCACAGGCGGCGGCTGGCCAAAATAGCCGCCCTGGAGGATCGGCGGCCAGGATCGTGACGCAGCCCCATCCTGCAATAGTCGTGGTGGCTGGCGGGTTTCCCTCCAACGAGCTATACGCCATAATGGATACTTGTGAGTAGTGCGGCGCGACCCGCGCCCTTGAAGGACCGCGTTCGCGGTCGAGAGGAGACCTGCCCAACCGCATGGTACGAAATGAGAACCGCCTCCGCGTCATCCCGCTCGGTGGGCTTGACGGGATAGGCAAGAATATGACCGTCCTCGAGTATGGGGACGACATGGTGGTCATCGACGCGGGCATCATGTTCCCCGACGACGACCACCCCGGGGTCGACCTGATCCTCCCTGACTTCTCCTACATCGTTAAGCGCCAGGAGAAGTTGCGTGCGATCGTTATCACCCACGGCCACGAAGACCACACCGGTGCGCTGCCGTACCTCCTGAAGGCCCTTGATCGCCAGGTGCCGGTGTTGGGAACGAAACTCACCCTCGGTCTGATCCGGGGCAAGCTCGAAGAACACCGTCTCAAGAAGGTGAAGCTGCACGAGATCCGCGAGGGTGGCCACATGTCACTCGGCCCATTCGGGTTCGACTTCTTCGCGGTGAACCACTCGATTCCCGACGCGGTCGGGATGTTCATCCGCACTCCCGTGGGCAACATCGTGCACACCGGCGACTTCAAGCTAGACCAGACGCCCATCGACGGGCGCCTGACCGACTACGGCGCGCTCACGAAGTTCGCCAAGATCGGCGTCGACCTGCTCATGTCGGACTCGACCAACGCCGAGACTCCGGGCATGACGCGCTCCGAAGCCTCCGTCGGCCCTGCGCTCCGCGACATCATCGAGCATGCCGAGCAGCGGGTCATCGCCGCGTCGTTCTCCAGCCACATCCATCGCGTGCAGCAGATCTGCGACGCAGCCGTAGGGGCGGGGCGCAAGGTCGTCGTGACGGGCCGCTCCATGATCACTAACACGAAGATCGCGCGAGAGCTCGGCTACCTGGTGATCGACGACGACGACATCATCGATGTCTACGATGCCTCTGGCCTCGCGCCGGAAGACGTCGTGGTGATGTGCACAGGCAGCCAGGGGGAACCTCTCTCCGCGCTGGCGCGCATGGCGAACGGTGATCACAAATCGGTCAAGGTGGAGCGAGGCGACACCGTCATCATCGCGGCCACTCCGGTCCCGGGTAACGAGAAGGCCGTGAATCGTGTCATCAACCGGCTCGCCAAGGCCGGCGCCACGGTCGCCCACCGGGGCACCGTGCACGTTCACGTCTCGGGTCACGCGGCGGCCGAGGAACTCAAGCTCATGCTCAACCTCGTTCGGCCGAAGTTCTTCATGCCGATCCACGGCGAGACGCGCCACCTGGCCGCCCACGCCCGCCTGGCGGAGGAGGTCGGCATTCACGCAGAGAACATCTTCATGCTTGACAACGGAGACTGCCTCGAGATGAGCGAGACCGGAGCGTGTGTCGTCGAGAGTGTCGAACACGGCGTCGTCTACGTCGACGGTCTCGGCGTGGGAGACGTGGGCCAGGTAGTCCTCCGCGACCGACAACTGCTGGCTCAAGACGGCATCGTGACGATCGTCGTGGCTATCGATGGTCAGACCGGCCGCCTCGTGTGCGATCCGGAGCTGATCACGCGGGGCCTCGCGTTGGGCCCCGAAGGAGACGTCCTCACGGCCGACGCCCAGGCGCTTATTGCCAAGACGCTCGCGAAGACCTTCAAAGAGGGGGCCACCGACCAGGCCGTGATCAAGAAGGCCGTGCGTGATTCCCTCTCGCAATTGCTCTGGGAGCGCACGCATCGTCGGCCGATGATCATTCCTGTTGTGATGGAGGTCTAGCAGGGTGCTGAAAAGTGACGCTTCGCCACCAGGGCGCGATGGGCGAGCGTG
>CAZDGO010000135.1:0-6471 GCA_964504825.1 uncultured Gaiellales bacterium | reverse complement strand
CGACAATCTGGGTCACGGAACCGTCGTGACACTACGGGTTCCGCCCGGAGACGCCCACCCAGTGCCCAACGAAGGGCAGATGGCGACCGCAGCGCACCTTTCGGACAGACAACTACGGGCACTACTCCTGATCGTCGACCTGGGCCCGGTAGGCCCCACGCGCATCGCCAAGGAGCTTGTGGTATCGACTTCTACCGCATTCCGCGATCTACTGGCCCTACACGACTCCGGCTTCGTGGAAGCCGACCCCCATGGCCACCGCTCCGCGACCGAAGAGGGCCTTCGTTTCCTCCAAACTGTACTATAGTGGGCACCTGTCGGCTCGGCGCCGTGGGCGGACGCGCAGGTACGAGGGTCGGAGGGTCCCCCAACGTTGGATAGACACCAGATTGAGGTGATTTGGAGCGAAGCCCTGGCCGTTGTCGCCACGAGCATCAACACGGGCAGCTTTCGCATCTGGTTCGAGCCTACCGTCGGACTCGAGTTCTCCGACGATACGTTCGTCGTAGGTGTCCCCTCGCTGTTCGCCAAAGATTGGATCGAGGCCCGGTTCTCCTCGGTGATCAAGGAGGCGCTCGCGGCCGTGTTGGGTGGGCCGGTCACCGTGCGTCTCGCCGTATCAGAAGAGGTCCCGAGGCGCCTCGACGCGCAAAACGTCGCGGCGGCGGCACCACTCCTTCCCCAGACAGAGCAGCGCACTCCGGAGCCGGCGGCGGCCGATCCCTACCGTGGATACCAGTCATCGGCCTCGCGATACAACGGAGGCCCACCCAGACTGAATCCGAAGTACACGTTCGAGAGCTTCGTGATAGGCCCCTCTAACCGCTTCGCCCATGCCGCCGCCCTCGCCACCGCTGAGACCCCGGGCACGAACTACAACCCCCTCTTCATCTACGGAGGTGTGGGGCTGGGCAAGACACATCTGCTCCAAGCCATCGGTCAATACGTGACCCGCCACCAGCCGGCTTTGATCGTCCAGTTCGTCACGATCGAGACGTTCACGAACGATTTCATCAACTCACTGCGGGACGACAGCATCGAGGGCTTCAAACACCGATACCGTCAGAACGACGTGCTTCTTATAGACGATATCCAGTTCTTGGAGAACAAAGAGCAGACGCAGGAGGAATTCTTCCATACGTTCAATTCTCTCTACGAAGCCGGCAAGCAGATCGTGATCTCGTCGGATCGTCCACCTCGAGCCCTGCGAACCCTGGAAGACCGCCTGCGCTCTCGTTTCGAATCGGGTCTGACCGTCGACATCCAGCCGCCCGACCTCGAGACGCGTATCGCGATATTGCGCAAGAAGGTGCAGTTGGAAGGCATCGACCTAGCGGATGAAGAAGTCTTGGCCCAGATCGCTTCCCGAGTACCCACGAACATTCGAGAACTTGAAGGGTGCCTTACGCGGATCGTTGCTTTTTCCTCGTTCACCAAGCGGCCTATAGACGTAGACATGGCCCGCGAGGTCCTCAAAGACATCCCGGAGATCGCCGGCACCCGCATTACCATCGATCTCATCTTGAACTCGGTCGCCGGCACCACGGGCATCTCCATCGCCGAGATCAAGGGCGACAAGCGCACCCGGCCGGTTGTGCAGGCCCGTCATCTCGCTATGTATCTAGCTCGCGAACTGACCGACACTAGTCTGCCCAAGATCGGCGAACGTTTTGGTGGTCGCGACCACACCACCGTCATGCACGGGGTAAAGAGCATCGCCAGACAGATGGCTGAAGACCGCGACATCTACAACCTCGTGCAGCAACTCACCATGCGCATCAAGAGCGAGCGATGAACCTACGAATCCCACTAACCCACACCCTGGGTGTTCCACCTGTGGACGACCTGGGGGTCACGGGGACAACCCCGGCTTCGCCGCGAACACCTTCGCTACCCTCTCTATTCCACCCACACTCCCTCCCCAGTTCCGTCCCATACCGATTCCGTCCTCTACCTGGGCTCCGACCCTCTTTGCACGGTTTCCACAACGCTTATCATTACGACCACCTTCTACTTTCAAAGGAGATGGCTCTCCCCAGGGCCTTCCGACACTGTCCGTCTGCGACCTCCAAGGAGCGCGTATGAGACTCGTTACCGACAAAACCAGCCTCGTCGATTCGCTGACCGTCGCCGGCAAAGCCGTCTCGTCCCGGAGTTCCATCCAGGTACTCTCTGGCGTCCTCCTCGACTGTTCCGTCGATGGCGCAATGCTCTCCGCCACCGACATGGAGATCTCGATCAAGACTCCTCTGGCCGGACGGGTGGAAGAGGAAGGCTCGCTGGTACTCCCAGCCCGGATCCTAACCGACATAGCCAAGAACCTTCCTCCCGGCCGGGATGTGGTCATAGAACAGCGCTCCGGCGAGACGCAAGTGGAAGTTCGAGCGGGAGAGTCGTTCTTCATGCTCCACTCGATGCCGGCAACGGATTTTCCCCAGTTCCCTCTTTTTCCGATGGACACCGGGTTCACAGTGGAGAAGGCGGCGTTCCTGGAGACCATCGATCGGGTGGCTCCATCGGCGTCCCGCGATGAGACCCGTCCGGTGCTGACCGGCGTACTGATCCACGTTGCCAAGAATTCCGTCAAGATGGTGGCGACAGACAGCTATCGCCTGAGCGTGAAGGAGACGACGCTGTCGGCCTCGGTGGCCGACACAGTGCAGGCGATAATCCCGGCTCGTTCACTCACCGAGTTGAGTCGCATAGGTGCGGCGAGCTCGGCGGACTCCATCTTGGTCGTACCGACAGACAACCAAGTGCTCTTCGAGGTAGGCGGAGTCTGGCTCGTGTCCCGTCTCATCGACGGTCAGTTCCCGAACTACCGCCAGCTGCTCCCTGAGACGTTCGAGTACGAAGTGAGTGTCGACAAGGCCGAGATCCTGGAAGTGGTGCGCCGCGTGGGCCTGTTGGCGCAGAGAAACGCCCCCGTCCGCCTAAGGTTCGCCGACAACACGCTAACCATAGCCGCCGAATCCCAGGACGTCGGGAGAGCTCGGGAGAGCATCCCCGTGAGGTATGAAGGCGAGGAGATCGAGATCGGTTTCAATCCCGAGTACCTTGAAGCCGGTGTGAACGCCGTGACCGACGACACCGTTCTCCTCAAATTCATCAGCCCGCTCCGTCCGGGACTCATCCAGGGAGAAGCGGACGATTTCCTCTATCTGATCATGCCCATCCGGCTCACCGACTAGAGAGGCCCGCGTGCCGCGAGACACCGACACCGAGGCTCGCACCGTTCTCGTGGAAGGTCCGATCACCCTGGGTCGGTTCTTGAAGTGGAGCGGACTTGCCGGCTCCGGAGGAGAGGCCAAACTGCTCGTTGAAACGGGTGCCGCTCTGCTGAACGGCCAGGTCGAACGTCATCGCGGACGTACGTTGGCGCAAGGCGATGTCGTCGAGGTCGATGGACGTGCACGCCGAGTCGGCTTCGGTCGGGAAGGTATCTCGGGCGACGCGGACTGAATCCGCGGGCCGTCTAACACCGGTGTTGCTGCAGCACATCCGTCTGGTCAACGTCCGCTGTCATCGGTCGATAGAGGTCGAGCTCGGACCCGGTCTTACCGTGCTGGTGGGGCCCAACGGTACGGGCAAGACGACCGTGCTGGAGGCCATCCACCTCTTGTTCCGCGGGGGATCTCCGCGCACCAATCAGCCGCGGGAGCTCATCACCAGGACCGAGACCGTGCTGAGGGTGGAGGGTGACCTCACGAGCGGGCCGGCGGAGGACACTGCGGACGCCAGACACGGCGTCGGCGCCGGTGGCGGGGGAACCATGGTAGCCGCCTTGGGCTACGGAGCTGACGGCGAGCGGCGCATGACGGCCGGCGGAGCGCCTTTGAGTGACGCTCTGCGCTGGGACGAGACCTTCCCTGTGCGTATGTTCCTTCCCGACGATCTTCGCCTCGTAAAGGGGAGCCCCCGCCGACGACGTCTGTATCTGGACGGTCTCGCCTCTACGGTGTGGCCGCCGTATCGCCAGGCGCTATCCCGCTACGAGGAGGCGCTGCAGCAGCGCAACGCGTTGCTGCGGACAGGCGTCACCGGCGTGGAGCATTCGCCCTGGGAAGCGTTGCTGGCCCGCGAGGGTCTGACAGTGGTGTTGGCCCGGGCGCGCGCCCTCCAGGCCATCACCGGGGTGTATACAGCCACCCATCGCACTCTCGCGGGAGGCGCGGGGGCGGCCACTCTGTCCTATCGCACCAACGTAGCCGACTGCGACGAGCCTGCGTACCGGGAACGGCTGGCCGCGCGCAGGGCGACTGATCGGCAGCGCACGTTCACTCACTCGGGCCCGCATCGGGACGACGTGCGCTTTCTTCTCGACGGCCGAGATCTACGCGACTATGGGTCGCAAGGCGAGCAGCGCACAGCCGTGTTGGCGCTTTTGCTGGCGGAACGGGCATGGCAGGCGCAGGAGGGTGGAGTCGTGCCTATGCTGTTGCTCGACGATGTCATGAGCGAACTTGACGCGGTCCGCCGGAGGGCGCTCATGGGGCTTCTGACCGGGGGTGGCCAGACCGTACTTACCACGACCGACCTGCACTACTTCACCTCCGAGGAGTTGGCAGGGCTGACCGTGGTCGAACTCGGGCAAGAGAGGTGTCTGTGAGCCGATCGGGCGACTTCGAACGCGTAGGTTCTCTCCTGCCGGGCGTCCTCGGGCGAGGCATGCCGGCCGAGCGCCGTCTCGCGACTGTCTGGCCGGATGTGGTGGGGCCAGAGGTGTCTCGGAACGCCCAGCCCCGCACGCTGCGTGCGGGGCGGCTGATCGTGGCCACGTCTTCGTCGGTGTGGGCGCAGACTCTTCAGCATATGGCAGGAGAGATCCTGCCGCGCCTGAACGAGGCCCTGGCTGCCGGCGTCGACGGGCAGACCGAAGCCGTGGTTATCCGAGAAGCGATCTTCCGCCCCGCTGGATGGGATCCAGGTGGTGGCGCGGGGTCACCCATAGAGCTGGATAGCGCCCCGGGTGGTGGGGAGGTTGGAGTAGGTGGCTGGTCGCGGGAGGACGCCCAGTCGGGGACGCGGGCGCGCCGACGCCTGACCGCCGCTGAAGAGGACTCGATTGAGGCAGTACGCTGTCAGGCGGGCGACCCCGAGTTGGGCCGCCAGATCTCTCAGGCCATGCGGGCGTCCCTTCAACGCGTGTTGCCGGAGTCACCACGTCGCTGAGCTGGAGTCACCGCGACGCTGGGTGGGGGGCTATCTTCCCCGTGCCCAGGCGTCTAGAAACGGCTGCTGAGCCGCTCTCAGGAGCTCCGAGCGGGGACCTTCGGAAGGGCCTGATGTGCTATCCTGAACTGGGCGCCACAGCCGCCCTTCGCACGCCGTCTCACGGGATAAACGCGTCCGTATCTGAGTTCGTGCATCCGCTGTGCGTGCGCCTGTGGCGAATTCCGAGCAGGGAGTTTCTGACCGAGTGACCGAACACAGCTACGATGCCGGCGATATCCAGGTGCTCGAGGGCCTGGAGCCGGTCCGCAAACGGCCCGGCATGTACATCGGGTCGACCGGTACTCGGGGCCTGCACCATCTGGTCTATGAGGTGGTCGACAACTCGGTCGACGAGGCACTCGCCGGGTTCTGTGATCGCATCGATGTCACCGTGTTGCCCGATAGTTCCGTGCGGGTGGTCGACAACGGCCGGGGCATCCCGGTCAAAGAGATGCCGCTATTCGGCAAGCCCGCCCTCGAGATCGTCATGACCAAGCTCCACGCCGGCGGCAAGTTCGGCGGCGAGGGCTACAAGGTCTCCGGCGGCCTTCACGGCGTAGGGGTGTCGGTCGTCAATGCCCTGTCGGACTGGCTGGTAGTTGAAGTGTGTCGCGACGGACACCTTTTCCGGCAGAGCTATCGTCGGGGTGTGCCCGTGGCCGACATGGAGCAGCTCGAAGCGTGCGCGGACTACACCGGCACCACCATCCACTTCCACCCTGACCTAGAGGTCTTCGACGACCTCGACTTCAATTTCAACACGCTAGCTCAGCGGCTGCGCGAGGTGGCGTTCCTGAACCGGGGGCTCTCGATCACCCTGTGCGACGATCGTGACGGCGAGGCTTTGGACGTCGTGCCGTCGGAGGACGGCGAGGCGGAAAAATCGAGTGGGCTGGCCGAAGATCTGGCCGCAGCCGCCGAAGTGGCCGCCGAGGCCACCTCGGAGCGACCGCAGGCCCACGCCGCCGCGGAAGCGGCGGGCGATGCCGACGCCGAATCTAACCCGGACCGGCGGTGCGTCGCCTTCTGCTACCACGGGGGCATCGAAGACTTCGTCCGGCATATCAACGCCCAGAAGGACCCCATCCACCCCAAGGTGATCTGGTTCGAGGCGCGCGAGGCCGACTACCACATGGAATTGGCGATGCAGTGGAACGCCGGCTATATCGACAACGTGTTCTCGTTCGCCAACAACATCAACACCCACGAAGGCGGCACGCACCTCTCCGGGTTCCGCGCGGCGATCACGCGTACAGT
>CAZDGO010000134.1:0-6503 GCA_964504825.1 uncultured Gaiellales bacterium | reverse complement strand
GTGGGCTCCGGGCGGTGGTCGCCGCCCTGGTGCTGCTGGTGCTCGCGCTGCTCGGCCCCTCGGCCGCGGCCGCCGCCGTGGGCTTCCCCGATGTTTCGGCGACGCATCCGTACCGCCTCCAGATCGAGGTGCTGGCGCAACTCGGCGTGGTCGGTGGGTTCACCGACGGCCGGTTCCGTCCCGACGCGAGCGTCTCACGGCAGCAGTTCGCCAAGATGGTGGTTCTCGCGATGCGCATCCCCGTGAGCGAGGCCGACGTGTCGGCGTTCGGCGACGTCGTGCGGACGGGACCCGAGACCCTCTTCCCCGACAACTACGTAGCCGCCGTTGCCCGCGAGGGCATCGCCACGGGCACCAGGAAGCCCACGCCCACTACACCCGGCCTCTTCTCGCCTGGGGCCGAGATCAGCCTGGCTCAAGTAGTCACCATGATGACGCGGGCGTCGGGTAGGACCTTGACCCCACCTGCGCTGGGCTATCGGTCGACATGGGGCGACTTCAACGCCGCGCATGGCCCGACAGCCCGGCTGGCCCAGTACAACGGCTTGTTGCGCTACTTCCCGTTGTCGCTCTCGCCGTGGAAAAGCGCCACCCGCGGCGAGGTAGCCGCCCTGCTCTACAACCTGATGGGCACCGATCCCCAGGGACTGAACGGGCTCTTCCTAGGACAATCGAGCGACCTTGTGGACTACTTCCGCGACCATGGCCAGACCGAGGGGAAGTTCACCGTCCCGCTGACGGATCTGGCGAAGCTCTACGTTGTCTACGGACGGCGATTCGGCATCCGGGCAGACATGGCCTGGGCGCAGATGATCCACGAGACGGGCTATGGTGATTACGGGGGAGACGTGAAGCCTGAGCAGAACAACATGGCCGGCATAGGCGCCACCGGCGGTGTGCCGGGGAACTTCTTCGCCACCGCCGAACTCGGGGTCATCGCGCAGTACGCTCATCTGGCGTGGTACATCTACCCCGACCATCTAGACGATCCCTACTGCCGTTCGTCCCTCGACCCGGCAGTGCCGGGCGACCCGCGCCACTTCGTCATAAGCGGGCTGCCCCACCGGGGGAACGTCCGCACCGTGATCGATCTCAGCGGTAGGTGGGCCGTGCCGGGGATCGGCTATGGCGCGGCCCTGCAGCACATCGCCAATGGCATCGAGGTCACCGTAGGCTGGTAGGCGCGCGTCTCGGCCACCGGTCGTCGTTAGCCGTCGCCGGCGGTTCCCTGGGTAAGTCGCTGGCAGATGCGCACGCCCTCGAGGGCGTCCGTGGTCCAGAAGTCGGCTCCTACGTAGCGGCAGACCTCCTCGTTCATGGTCCCCCCGCCGATGATCACGGGAATGTGCCGCCCGTGTCCATCCGCGTGAGTCCGGACCTGTGCGACGGTGTTGCGCATGCTCTGATACGAAGCCGAGACCAGTCCGGAGAGCCCGACAATATCGGGGCGCGTCGCCTCTAATCGTTCCACGAAGACCTCCGGCGCCACGTCGACACCGAGATCCTCGACCGTGAACCCGAAGCTGCGTAGGGCCACGCGCGCTACATTCTTGCCTATGTTGTGGATGTCGCCCCGCACCGTGCCTAGGAGGACCGTTCCCGTGGCTGTGCCCGCCAGCTCGTTCTCCAGGCTCGGCTGGGTCAGCACCATGACTTCCCGGAAGATCTCTCCGGCCATGATCAGGCCCGAGAGGTAGTAGTCGTGGCACTCGTACCGTTCGCCAACCTCCCGCATGCCTCGCTCGCACGCCTGTATGACGGCCAAAGGGCTCATCCCCTCGTCGAGCGCCTGCTGCACCAGGGCCAGAGTCTGCTGCTCCTCCAGATCGGCCAGGGATGCCGTGAGCATACGTTCCAGGTCGACCGTCATATCAGTTGCCTCCCCGCATGACCGCGTCGGCTCCGATACTGCTTGTGAGGCTGAACTGGTCGGCCCGGCACAGGAACCAACCCCAGCTCACCGGTGTGTCGGTGAGGTCGAAGAAGATGTGCTCGAGGCAGAAAGCGGCCGAGCCTACAGATAGGCCCAAGAGACCGGCGGCTTCTTCTGCGAGGTTCACTGCTTGGATAGACAGGTCGCCTCGGCGTAACCCTTCGGTGCCCGCACCCTGCAGGAGTCCCTCCAGCGACGTGATGCGCAGTTGGGCTTCCACGAGAGGCCGGTGGGGATCGTAGAGAAGGTGCTCGCGATGATAGGCGACAGGAGATCCCTCGCGCAGGAGGAGCCGCCGGAGATAGACCGTGCGATCGCCGAGGGCACAGCCGAGCGCGGCCGCGACCCGCTCCGTGGCCGGGACGATGGAGGCCTCCAGCAGGCGCACGTCGATCTGGGCTCCCGACCCCCACTGGTCGGTGATCTCCCGCAGGTGGAACACGGCCTCCCGCATGTCGAGCGCGCGAACGAACGTGCCCTTGCCTTGGGTGGCCGAGACGAGGCCGCGGTCGACGAGGATGTTCACCGACCGGCGCACCGTCATGGGGCTCACGGCGAACTGTGCGCAGAGTTGAGCTTCGGAGGGGAGTTGATCCCCCGCCCGGTAGTGACCGCTCGCGATCTGTTCGCTGAGGATGCGGACGATCTGCATATACGCCGGTTCGTATGAGGACCGATCGACGCCAAGATCGCGCACGCCGACCGCTCTTGCGCCCGTATGGCTCCGGTCTCTACTGTTGATGGGCTCGCTCACCGTGAAGGCTGGCGTCCTTTAGTCAGTTAACGCTTGGCAAGTTACCTATATAACTGTAGAATACCACCAGTTCCGGGCGAGGGAAACCTACCGGTTCCGGGCGAGGGGAACCCGCGCCCATTCTAGCGGCCTCGGAAGCTGACCGTATGACGAAAGGTGGGCAGTGTATTGATCTTGACGCCATTGACTCAGGCCTTGGGCGACCTCGACGAGGCCGCTGTTGAGGCAGGTGTGAAGCAGAAGCTCGATGCGGGTGTGCCCGCCCTCGAGATCCTCCTTGAGTTGCAGCAGGGCATGACCATCGTCGGAAGCAGATACGAGAGCTGCGACTATTATCTCTCCGAGCTGGTTCTGGCCGCGGAGATCTTCAAGAACTCGACCGGCCAGCTGGGCACGTTGCTCGAGCAGTCGGCGACAGAGACGCTCGGCACCATCGTGCTCGGCACCGTGCTCCACGACATCCATGATTTCGGCAAGGACATCGTGGGCATGGTATTACGCTCCAACGGTTTCAAAGTGGTCGACGTGGGCGTGAACGTGCCCTACGACACCTTCGTGGAAGCCATCAAGGCCAACAATGCACAGTTGGTGGGGCTCTCCTGCCTGCTTACCACCGTCTTCGATGACATGAAAGCGACCGTGGAGGCCATCGCCGCGGCCGGCCTGCGCGACAAGGTGAAGATCCTCATCGGTGGAGGACCCGTCGATCAGGCTGTATGTGATTACGTGAAGGCCGATGCGTACTGCTTCGACGCCCAACAGGCCGTGGAAGCCGCGAAGAAGATGATGGGGGTCAACTGATATGGCCACGATGCAAGAACTGCTGGAGGAGCGCAAGAAGCGCATTGCCGATGCCATCGCTCTGCGCACTCCGGATCGCGTGCCCTGCGTGCCCTTGGGCGATGCCTTCGCGGCGCGTGTTGTGGGTGTGACCATCGCCGACTTCTGCACCAAGCCCGAGGTCGCCTACCCCACGATGATCAAGGCCTTCACCAGTCTGGGCGAGATCGACGGCATCCAGCACGCGAGTTACAACGTCAGCGCTCTCAGCACGATCTGGCTCTCGAAGGTGAAGTGGCCGGGGCGTGATCTTCCCGTGGACGAGCTCTGGCAGGTGGAAGAGCAGGAACTCATGACCCCGGCGGACTATGACGCCATCATCGCCGACGGCTGGGGTCCATGGCTGGGAGGCTTCATCGAACGGGCGAATCTGGGGCCCGAGTTCGAACTCTTCGGACAGTGGGCCGGAACGTTGCCTGATGCCTTCAAGGCCTGGGACGCCGTGGGGATCCCCGTTCTGTCGCCCGTGATCTTCACCATCCCCTACGAGTACTTCTGCGGGGGACGGTCACTCCGGGCGTTCATCCTCGACCTGCACCGTAACCCGGACAAGGTCGAAGCGGCCATGGAGGCCACTATGCCGGCGCTGATCGAGCAGGCGCGTGCAGTCATGGGCGCACTCGGTGTGACGGGTGTGTGGCTCGGCGGTTGGCGGTCGGCCAGCGAGTTCCTGTCGCCGAAACTCTGGGAGCGCTTCGTGCTGCCCTACTACAAGCAGCTGGTCGACGTGGTGCTGGAGGCGGGCGTTACGCCGATCCTCCACTTCGACTCCAACTGGACGCGCGACCTCTCCTATTTCAAGGACTTCCCCAAAGGGAAGTGCGTGCTGTCTCTCGACGGCATGACCGACATCTACAAGGCGAAGGAGATCCTGGGCGGGCACATGTGCCTCATGGGCGACGTGCCGCCGAGCATGCTCACGCTCGGCACGCCGGACCAGGTGCACGAGTACTCCAGCAAGCTGGTGCGCGACATCGGCCCTTCCGGGTTCATCCTGGCTCAGGGCTGCTGCATCCCGCCCGACGCCAAGCCGGAGAATGTGGCCGCAATGATCGCGGCGGTGCACTAGACGCGTGGCTGCACCGAACGCGTGAAGCTGTTCCTGATCGCCGGGTTCCTGGGCTCGGGCAAGACCACCCTCCTCCTGGCGTTAGCCCGGTATCTGGCCGATGAGAGGGGGAGGCGGGTCTGCATCATCGTGAACGAGATCGGCGAGGTCGGCATCGACCAGCAGGTCATGGCCGATGCCGGCCTCGAGGTGTGGGAGCTGACCGCCGGTTGCATCTGCTGCCAGCTCACCGCCGACCTCGTCACTACCCTCAATGAGGTGACCACCAGGTACCATCCCGACGTGGTCCTGGTGGAAGCGTCCGGCGTGGCGACGCCCTCCGGCATCCTGGACGCCCTCCGCTACTACAAGGGTGAGCCCTTTGCGGTCCTGGAGACCCTCGTCCTGGTGGATCCGACGCGCATCGAGGCTCTTCTGGCTGTGATGTCGCCTCTTATCACCGGGCAGATCGCGGCCGCCGACCGACTGGTGATCACCAAGGGTGACATGGCCACGGCCGCCGAGTTGGCCACGGCTCGAGCCGCGGCGGGCGAGTACAACCAGCTCGCTCCGGTGCTGCTCATCTCCGCGTGGGACAGCGGGGCCCTCGCGCCGCTGCTGGACGTAGTGGGTAGCGTGAGATGACCGAACCCGACCTTCTTGAACCCTATACGGTCGGTCTCGACGTCGTGCTTGACCCGCCCGCTGAGGACGTGCGCTCGTGGACGATCGCGCTTCTGGAGGACATCGGTCGGGGATGTATGGCGGCCGAAGCCACGCTGATCGGCCACGTGAAGTGTCACGGAACCGTGTCCGACGGCACCGCATTCCACGGCCATCTGACGTCACTTCGCGTGGGAGCCACGTGTGAAGGCGCCGCTTCCGGGCCGGTTTACCGATTCAAGCTCGACCTCGCGGTGTTGGTGTATGGGATCCCGCGCACGGCCGTTGAAGACGTGGTGAGCGGAGCTCTTGACCGGGCCGGGGTGCGCCTCGGCCGCGATGACTGACCCGAGGAGACGATACGTGGAGATCATCGGAGAGAAACTCAATGCCACCCGGGCCGAGGTGGCCGAGGCGATCGCCTCCCGCGACGTTGACCGGGTGCAAGACCTCGCCCGAAGGCAGGTCGAGGCCGGTGCCGTCAATCTGGATGTGAACGCTGCCGGAGTACAGAAATCTAAGGAGCCCGAAGATCTTGTGTGGCTGGTCGAGACCGTGCAATCTGCGGTCGACGTGCCCTTGTGCCTTGACAGCGCCAACCCGGAGGCGCTGATGGCAGCCCTGGGCGTGGTGCAGCGCACCCCTCTGGTGAACTCCATCAGCGGCGAGGCGGAACGCCTCGACCCGATCCTGCCCTTGGTCGCCGCCCACGACTGCTCGGTCATCGCCCTGGCCGCCGACGAGACGGGCATCGGCAAGACCGTCGAGCAACGCATGGGTGTGGTGCGGAAGCTCGTTCAAGCGACGCGCGCTGCGGGCGTGCCCGACGCCCACGTGCTGGTCGATCCGTTGGTGCTGCCTCTGGCCGGTCTCGCGACAAGCGGAGCGGTGACCTTGGACACCATGCGGGCGATCCGTGACGAGTTCCCGGACGTGCGGTTGTGCTTGGCGTTGAGTAACCTGTCGTTCGGACTGCCCGAGCGGGCGCTGATCAACCGGGTGTTCTTGACCTTGGCTTTGGCCGCCGGTCTGGACGCCGCGTTGCTGGACCCCATGAACGCGCAGATGATGCAGGAGTACGTAGCCGCCGAGATGGTGCTCGGCCGCGACCCCTTCTGCCGCCAGTACACACAGGCCTACCGCGGGGGCCGCTTCGGTTTCCCCGGCAAGGGCGCGTCGGCGGCTGCCGGCTAGCACGCTGCGGGCCGGCAGCGCCGCCAGGTACGCCGCGTCGATGCGCATTGGTTTCCCGATGCCGGGCGCGC
>CAZDGO010000133.1:0-6519 GCA_964504825.1 uncultured Gaiellales bacterium | reverse complement strand
GAGATAACCACTCAGGCGAATACACCTTCACGACCAACGCGAACAACACCGAGCCCACGAGACCGCCCACGGCGCCTTCGATGGTCTTGTTGGGAGAGATCCTGGGCGCCATTCGATGACGGCCCAACACCCGACCCACGAAGTACGCGAAGGTATCGCTCACCCAGGTGCATCCGATGGCCAGCACGGTGAGCGCCATGCCGTTGTCCAGCCTGCGTAGCAGGATGAGGTGCCCGAAGCCCAACACCAGCCACACTACCCCCAGCGACGTCACGGCCATCCGCGCCACCAGATGGTCGCCGAGCCGGCCGCCCAGTCCCCAGAGGAACAGGAAGGCCAGCAGAGTAGAAATGCCCCCGACAAGGCCGCCCAACCCTCCAAAGTAGGCTCCGGCCAGGCCGGCGAGGGCCGCCAGATAGCCGGCGAGAAGATTGGGCCGGTACGGTCGGGTGAGCGTGTAGAACTCATGCAGGCCCAGGATAGTCAGCAGCGCGACCACTCCGGCATATATCGGACCTCCCACAACGACTACGGCGACCCCGATGGGGACCCCCACCGCGGCCACCAGCAGGCGGGCCTTAAGCACGACCCTCCCCTTGCCGGCCGCCGAAACGCCGTTCTCGACTGGCGTACTCCCGCAGTGCCCGCTGAAACTCGACTTCGTCGAAGTCCGGCCACAGATGCTCGGAGAAATAGAGCTCTGAGTACGCCGACTCCCACAGCAGGAAGTTGGACAGCCGGCGCTCGCCCGAGGTGCGGATGATCAGATCCGGCTCGGCCATCTCCGGCGCGTACAGATGAGCCGCTACGCCGGCCTCGGTCAACTCCGCCGGCGATATCCCGCTGGCAAGAGCAGCCTGTACCGCATCCACGATCTCACCGCGTCCACCGTAGTTAAAGGCCACGTACAGGACCAGAGCGTCGTTACCCGCCGTGTGCGCCTCAGACTCAGCCAGTTTGGCCTGCAGGCCGGGCGCCAGAGACTCACGCCGCCCGATGAACGAAAGCCGGACGCCCTGCTCGTGGAGCTCGTCTACTTCGCTGTCGATCATCTCCTCGAGCAGGCCCATGAGGCCGTCGACTTCTTCAGGCGGACGACTCCAGTTCTCGGTAGAGAACGAGTAGACCGTCAGCTGCCGCACACCCGCCCGCAGAGCCGACTTGACCGTCTGCTTCAGTGCCCGCGTGCCGGCCCGGTGCCCGGCAATGACAGGCAGGTGGCGCCGAGACGCCCAGCGTCCGTTGCCGTCCATGATGATCGCGACGTGCAACGGCACCCGCTCGGGCGGGATCGGTACTTCAAAAAAGGGATCCTCACGGGCTGACCCGAGAAGATCCCTGAACCAGGCGACGATTCCCATCAGACCTCGAGGATCTCCTCCTCTTTGTGGTGGAGGAGCTCGTTGATGCGTTCCACATGTTTGTCGGTCAGCTTCTGGACCGCGTCCTCTGCGCGCTTCTCGTCATCCTCGGAGATATCGCCATCCTTCTTGAGCTCCTTCAGATCGGAGATGATGTCCCGGCGCACATTGCGCACCGCTACCCGGGCTTCCTCGGTCATCTTGCCCACCAGTTTGACCAGTTCCTTGCGCCGCTCGGTGGTGGGTGTGGGGATGTTCAGGCGGATCACGGTGCCGTCGGTGTTAGGAGTCAGGCCCAAGTCGGACTCCTGGATCGCACGCACGACCGCGTTGACCGCGCTCTTATCGAAGACGGTGATGGAGATCAAACGGGGATCGGGGGTGGCCACGTTGGCCATCTGTTTCAGGGGTGTGCGCGCTCCATAGTAATCGACGAAGACGCGGTCGAGCAGAGCCGTAGAGGCGCGCCCGGTGCGCACAGAGTTGAACTCCGTCCGCAGTGACTCGATGGCGCCGTCCATGCGCCGTTTGCCGTCCTCGATCAGCTCGTCGACCATGCTCGTCTCCCTACCGGCCGTCCGCTCTATGGGCACAGTCTACCACCGTCCCTGTGTGCTCACCCTTGACCACCCGGGTGATGTTCGACGGCGTGCTCATGTTGAACACCAGGATCGGCAACCGGTTGTCCATGCAGAGCGCAAGGGCGGTGGAGTCCATCACTTGGAGCCCGCGCTCGAGAACCTCCCGGTGGGTGATGCGGGGGATGAGCACGGCCTCGGGATGGATCTCTGGGTCGGCATCGTAGACGCCGTCGTACTTCTTCTTGCCCATGAGGATCGCCTCCGCCCCGATCTCCAGAGCCCGCAGGGCGGCGGCCGTGTCGGTGGTGAAATACGGGTTGCCCGTGCCGGCGGCAAAGATGACCACCCGGCCCTTCTCCAAGTGGCGGATGGCGCGGCGGCGAATATACGGTTCAGCCACTTCTTGCATGGCGATGGCCGACATCACCCTCGTGTCGACCGCCATCTTCTCAAGGGCGTCTTGCAGGGCCATGGCGTTGATCACCGTGGCCACCATGCCCATGTAGTCGGCGGTGGCCCGATCCATGCCCATGGCGCTACCGGCCACGCCCCGGAATATGTTGCCGGCTCCCACGACGATGGCCATTTCCACCCCCAGCGTGACGACGTCACGGATCTCGGAGGCGACCGCGACCATGCGCTCCGGGTCGATGCCCTGGGTGCTGTCGCCGACTAGGGCCTCTCCGCTCAACTTGAGGAGCACCCGCCGATAGACGGGTTCTCCCCCAGGCGAAGCGTCCTGCGGAGTCATGCCAGGTCTTCGCCCAGCAGGAAACGGGCGAAGCGCCGCACTTCCACATTCTCACCGATCCTCGCCACCAGCTCACGCCGGAGCTGGTCGACGGTCTTGTCGGGGTCCTTGACGAACGGTTGATCCAAGAGCACAACACTCTCATACCACTTGTTCAGCTTGCCCTCAGCTATCTTCACCACGACCTGCTCCGGCTTACCGGTGGCGCGGGCCTGATCCGTGTAGATGTCCATCTCGGCGGCCAGCACATCGGCGGGTACGTCTTCACGCTGCACGTAGCGGGGCGACGAGGCGGCCACGTGCATAGCTACATCGTGCACAAACGCGCCGAACTCCTCGGTGCGGGCCACGAAGTCGGTCTCGCAATTGACTTCCACCATGACGCCTATCTTGCCGCCCATATGGATGTAGCAGTCGACGAGGCCCTCATTGGCGGCGCGCGATGCCTTCTTGTCGGCAGACGCCATGCCCTTCTTGCGAAGCAGCGTGACCGCCTCGTCGATGTCGCCACCCGTCTCTTCCAGGGCACGTTTGCAGTCCATCATCCCGGCTCCGCACTTCTCGCGGAGCTCCTTCACCACCTGCGCGCTGATAGCCATCGTATCCTCCATGGGACCTCCGCCGGTCCCCGTCGCTCTACTCTTTCTCGTGGCCCGCCCGCTGCCGGGGAGCCGGTCGCCGAACTCTACTCCGCCGACTCGGCCTCAACTGCCGGCTCTTCCGTGGCTTCGGCGGCCGGCGCTTCGGACTCGACCGGCGCCGCTTCAGCTGCCTTGGCGGCCGGAGCCGCGGGAGCAGCCGGTGCGGAAGCCGCGGGCGCGTCGGAGAACTCCTTGTGGCCCACCTTCTGCCGACCTTCTTCGATCGCCCGCGCGAGTGTCTTGATGATCAGACCGCAGGAGCGGATGGCGTCGTCGTTGCCCGGGATTATCAACTCGACCTCATCGGGATCGCAGTTGGTGTCTACCAGGCCGATCAGAGGCAGACCCAGCTTGTTGACTTCCTTTGTGGCAATCGCTTCACGCTTAGGGTCGATGATGAAAACGGCGTCGGGCAGGCGGGCCATGATGCCCACCCCGCCCAGGTTGGTCTCGAGCTTCTCCAGCTCCCGCTCCATGTTCATACGCTCTTTCGTGGGGAGCAAGGCCAGAGAGCCATCGGCCTTGAGCCGCCGCAGTTCATGCATGCGGTTGATGCGGTCGTGGATGGTGGCGAAGTTGGTGAGCAGGCCACCCAACCAGCGGTGCGACACATAGGGCATGCCCACGCGCTCGGCTTCGTCACGGATGGTGTCCTGGCACTGCTTCTTCGTGCCCACGAACAGGACGCTTCCCCCCCGCTCCGAGATGTTGCGGACGAAGTCGTAGCTCTTGTCAAGCAATTTGGTGGTCTTCTGGAGGTCGATGATATGGATCCCGCCCCGCTCGGTGAAGATGAACGGCTTCATCTTCGGGTTCCAACGGCGGGTCTGATGTCCGAAGTGCACCCCGGACTCCAGGAGCTGCTTCATAGATGCAGCAGGCATGTGGTACTCCTTCTTGCTGGTTGTGTGTACTCCCGAGGATTCCCACGGAACCGGTCTGAAAACGGCACCACCGCGGGAAATCACCCTCGGGGTCAAGGGACGAACCGGCGTAGTGTAGCACAGGGGAGTGAGCAACGGGACGTGGGGCGATAGGCCACGCGCCAAAGCACGCACCCGGTCGCGGCGGAGCATCAGGGGCTACGGCCTGAGCAACCCCGGTTCCAGCTCATGCTTGATCCGGCCCTTCAGCCGCAAGATCGCCTTGGTGTGCAACTGGGAGATGCGGGATTCGGTGACCCCCACCACCTCCCCGATCTCCTTCAGCGTGAGGCCTTCGTAGTAGTAGAGACCGATCACGATCTTCTCACGCTCGGGCAGACGCTTTATGGCGCCGGCCAAGAGTTCCTTCACCGCCTGGATATCGAACGCCCGGGATGGGTCAGGAGCCGACCTGTCCTCGAGCGTGTCCATGAGAGTGACCTTGTCGCCGCCGGACCCGGACAGGGTCCAGAACTCGTCGAGGGCGATGATGGACGCGGTGCTTATCTGCGTCAGGATGTTTTGGAACTCGCCGGTGGTCACGTCGAGATCGCCCGCGATCTCTTGATCGCTGGGAGCGCGGCGTAGCTCGTTCTCGAGTTTCGTGACCGCACGCTCCACCTGTCGCGCCCAACTCCGGACCGAACGGGGCACCCAGTCGAGGGCGCGGAGCTCGTCGATCATGGACCCCTTGATGCGCGAGATAGCGTAGGTCTCGAAGCGGATGTTCCGCGACGGATCGAAGCGCTCCAGTGCCCCGATCAGCCCCAGCAGCCCATACGAGATGAGGTCGCTCTCTTCGATGTGGGCGGGGAGACCCGTGCCCATGCGCCCCGCCACGTACTTGACCAGCGGCGAGTAGGCCAGTATCAGCTCGTCCCGAGCCTTGCCGTCGCCCGAATCCTTTTTATAGCGTCGCCAGAGATCCTGGACATCGTGCTGGTTCAGCTTTTGGCCCACCGACATCTCAGGCTCTCGGGTGTGCCCGCCGGTAGACGGCCCGCAGATGGGTGGCCGACACATGGGTGTACACCTGAGTGGTGGTGAGAGAGGCGTGCCCTAAGAGTTCCTGGATCGAGCGCAGATCCGCCCCACCCTCCAGCAGGTGGGTGGCGAACGAGTGGCGCAGGGTGTGGGGAGAGACCCCCGTGGGGGCATCGATGGCGGCGAGATGCCGCTCGAGGCGCCGGCGCACGTCTGAAGGGGAGAGAGGTCGACCGCGACGGCTGACAAAGATGCGGTCTTCTCGCGAGGCGGCCGTGCCCCGGCAGAGCACCGGACGACCGGCGTGGAGGTAGCGGTGCAGAGCAAGCACAGCCACTTCCCCCACGGGTACCACCCGCTCCTTGCTCCCTTTTCCCGTCACCCTGATCTCTCGCCCTTCGAAATCGACGTCGCCCATCCGAAGGTCGATGACCTCCTGGCTGCGTAAACCGCATGAATATACTAACTCATAGAGGGCCCGATCACGCAGATCGAGGGGCTCTTCGCCGCCCCAATCGTCGAGCAGGCGCCCCACCTGTTCCTGAGCCAAGACGGCCGGGAGGCGCCGCGGCAGCTTGGGCGAGCGCATCCCCAGGGCGGGACTCACATTCAAGAGGCCTTCGTCGACGCAGAAGCCCAGATAACTGCGCACCACAGACAACTTGCGCGCGATGCTGGTGCGGGCGTACGGGCGCCGGCTCGGCCGCAGACGGCCGTCGGCCAGGACGGCTACGTAGGTGCGTACGTGAGCGGGTTGCAGATCGGTCACCCGCTCCACGGACAGCGCCTCCATCACGGTCAGGAACTGGGCGAGATCGCTCTCCGAGGCTGCCAAGGTTCGGGGACTGTAACCGGCGGCCAGAAGAGAGCGCAGGTAGGAGATGGCGGCGGCCTCGAGATTCTCGTGCAGGGCTTCCCTCCCTCTGGCTGGTCTATTCCACTGGCGACACCGGAATCAAGGCCCCACGGCGAAACGCCCCGGCCCCACCCGGCAGGCTCGACCCCGAAGCTCCAGCACCGCCAGCACCCCGGCCGCTTCACCCAGAGAGATGCCCGCGGCTTCGGAGACCTCATCCACCGTCCGCGGACCGCGCCCGAGTGCAAGCATCACCAGACCTTCGGTAGCCGTCGGCGGCTCCGACGGTCGCACCGACCGGCGGCCGACCGCCAGTCGCCCGATAGTAAGCATTCTTGTTGCCTCGTGAAAATCCTGCACGGTCTGTAGCGGACTCAGAGCTCGTTTCGGAATGACGCTTCGCCGACAGGGCGCGATGGGCG
>CAZDGO010000132.1:0-6577 GCA_964504825.1 uncultured Gaiellales bacterium | reverse complement strand
AAGTACGACAGGAACAGATCGCGCTTCCTCAGGTAGCGCGCCGCCAGCTCGTCGTAGTACTCGTCGGGGAAGGCGAGGGCGGTGACGGCCGCCCGCTGCAGCGGCGCAGCCGCACCCACTGTCAGGAAGTCGTGCACCTTGCGCACCCCGTCGATCGCCTCTTCTGGGCCGATCACGTACCCCAGGCGCCAGCCTGTGATCGAGTAGGTCTTCGAGAGGGAGCTGCACGAGAGGGTGCGCTCGAACATCCCCGGCAGGGAAGCGATATACGTGTGCCGATGCGGCGGATAGACGATGTGTTCGTAGACCTCGTCGGTGAGCACCCAGGCGTCGAACTCCTGGGCCAAACCGGCGATGATCTCGAGTTCCTCGCGGGTGAACACGCGGCCGCATGGGTTCGAAGGGTTGCACAGCACCAACGCCTTCGGCCTCAGCTCGAACGCCCGCCGCAATTCGTCCGGGTTGAAGCGGAAATCTGGGGGTCGCAGCGGCACGTAGATGGGCTCGGCGCCACACAGGATGGTGTCGGCGCCGTAGTTCTCGTAGAAGGGCGAGAAGATGATCACCCGGTCGCCGGGCTCGCACGTGGTCAGCATCGCGGCCATCATGGCCTCAGTGCTGCCGCAGGTAACCACCAGGTGCGTGTCCGGATCGAGGGGCAGGTTCATGAACCGGGTCTGCTTCACGGCCAATGCCGAGCGGAAATCGGGCGCCCCCCAGGTGACGGCGTACTGGTGGGGACCTTCATGGGCTGCGCGGGCCAGTGCCTCCAGCAGGGCCGGCGGCTCGTCGAAATCAGGGAACCCCTGTGAGAGGTTGATGCCCCCGCACAGGTCGTTGACGCGGGTCATCCGGCGGATGACCGAGTCGGTGAAGTGCTCGAGTCGGCGGCTAAGACTGGGCGTCACCCCGCCGTCAGCACCCTTTCGACGCGGCTGAGAGCCGTGTCTATGTCGTCCCAGTACGCGGACACGAGCAGGCGGGCGCACCCCTGGCCATGCGGCCCGAACGCTCCGCCCATCGCCACAGCGACTCCACCCCGTAGCAGGCGCTCGGCCAGGGCCGCGGAATCCGCCTCCACCCCCGAAAAATCGGGGAACAGATAGAACCCACCCTGTGGGGGCGGGCAATCCACACCGGGGATGGCGTCAAGCCGGGCAACCGCCTTCTCCATGTTCTCGCGGCAGAGCGAGTGAGCCCAGCGCTGGTAGTCGGCGCTGCCATCCAGATACTCGGCTACTGCCCACTGCGCGATCGAGGGCGAACAGGCGGTCACAGTCTCCTTGTAGACGTCCATCTGCCGGATCAACCAGGGATGGGCGATCACGAACCCCAGCCGCCAGCCCATGATGGCCAAGGTCTTGGAGAAGCTGTTGATCACCACCAGGTTGTCGAACGACGGGTCCAGCGGGAGTGCGCTGGCGTAGTCCCCGATATAGCTATAGGTGTGGTACACCTCGTCCGAGATGACCAGTACGTCGTTAGTCTTGGCGGCCTCCATCACCCGGCGCCAGCCATCGGCCGAGAGCATGGCCCCGGTGGGGTTCGAAGGGCTGTTGATCACCAGCACTTTGAAGGAAGGGTCGAGAGCGGCCACGATTGCGTCGGCGTCGACGGTCCACGAGCCCAGGCGACCCGTTGCGGAGGCGTTGGCGCGGCCAAGAGTGTAGTGGTAGATGTCGGCACCCTGCCGATTCATCATGGCCGCGCAGGGTCCCCACCCGGGGTCAGGCAAGAGCACTTTATCCCCCGAGGTGACCAGGATCTTGATGGTAAGATACAAAGCCTCGGTGCCTCCCACGGTCATCAACACGTTCTCGTCGGGGTCCACCGACGCCGCGAAGGTACGCTCGACGAAGCGCGCGACGGCCTGACGCACTTGGGGGAGCCCGCGGGTTGAGGTATAGAGGCTGCGGCGGTCGACCCGATCGGCCAGCATGCGCTGGCCGATCTCGATCAGGCGCTCGGGCGGGTCGAAGTTGGCCTCCCCGATAGCCATGTTCACGATGTCGGGGTTGTCCTGCATGATCTTCTTCATGGCGCCCATCGGAGAGCGATCGGCCTCGCTCACCACGGCCCGGACCCGGCGGAGGGCCGGCCCTAGCTCACTCGCTCCCATCACGACGCTCCTCTCTCGCTCGCCGCATTCGTTGCGCCCAACTCGCGATAGGCCTCCAAGGCCGCTGCCAGCCCGCTCCCCATATATCTGAGATCGGATCCGTAGAGGATGAGCTGGACCCCTCGGTCGACCCAGTGGCCCACCTGCTCGGGGGTCATGGCGAAGATGCCCGCAACGCGGCCGGCCGCTTGTGCTCGCGACACGACGTCTTCTATCACCGCGTTCAGCTCGGGCGAGCCCGGTGCGAGCCCGAGCGACGATGCCAAGTCCATGGGGCCGACGAAGATCAGGTCGATGCCCGGCACGGCCAGGATACCGTCGAGGTCGTGCAGCGCCCTCCGGGTCTCGACTTGAGCCCCCACCACGACCTGCTGGTTCGCCCAGGTGCGGTAGTCGGGCCCGCTGTTCGAGCCATAGGCGGTGACGCGGCCCGGACCGATGCCCCGGTCACCCATAGTGGGATACCGGGCGGCGCCGACCAGCGCCCAGGCTTCAGCGGCGCTGTTCACCCGTGGGGCGATCACGCCGGCAGCCCCCGCGTCGAGGGCACGGGCGATGGGCACCCACGCATTGTCTTCCACCCGCACGAGAACAGGAGTCCCGGTGCCGGCGGCGGCCACCATACTCTGGATAGTCGATGCCCCCATCGCCGAGTGCTCGGCCTCGAGGCACAGGAAGTCCAGACCGGCGCTCCGCGCCAGGAAGTCGGCCACCACCATGTGCGGCACCTGGATGAACGTGCCGATCAGCGTCTCACCAGCACCCAAGCGCTCCCTGAGCGCGAAGAATGCGTCCTCTTGACCCGCCATACTCGTTCCCTCGCTTTCCGCCGCTTCCAGAGTCCCTCGACCCGACCTCGCAAGGCCGAAGACAAAGCCGAAGACAGGTTCCGATCATACATCGGCCCGCAGCCACGTACAGCGCGGCAGAGTGCAGCGCCATGCGCGCCTTGCGCCCGAAGGGGTGCGGATGACATCGTAGTTACGCACACGATGGGAGGAGAACCGCGGATGGATCTGTCGACGTTCGACAACATGGACGCCGCCGAGCTGCGTCGGTACCTTGAGTTCTTGTTCTGGCACTACCGGGTGGTCGACGCCGAGTACGCGCCGCAGGATGCGCGTCCGGCCGAGTTGGACTGCCGCTGGCGGTTCACCATCGGGGCCTGACGATGCTCTGGGCTTCCATCCTCCTCATCGTCGGCGCGTACCTGGTGGGCTCGCTGCCCAGCGCCTACCTGCTCGCACGCTGGCGGCGGGGCCTCGACCCGCGGACGGTGGGCAGCGGCAACGTGGGCGCCTCCAATCTCAGGCTCACGGTGGGTCTCTGGGCCGCCATCACGGTGGGCGTCATCGACATCGCCAAGGGGGCACTCCCGGTGTGGCTCGGCCTGAGGCTAGGTCTCGGCGTGCCGAGCGCGTACGCCGCCGGGTTGGCGGCGGTGATCGGACACAACTGGTCGGTGTGGCTGGGCTTTCAGGGCGGAAGGGGTGGAGCCACGACCATGGGAGCATTCCTCGTAGCCTTCCCCGTTGCCACCGGATGGATCCTAGCTCTCATCATCGTGGGTGGAGTTGCTCACCGGGCGGCCCCACTGCATGCCTTCGCTGTGCTCACGGTGCCGCTTTGGAGCCTTGTCCTGGGACGCCCGCCAGCGGTGCTCTACTTGGCCCTCGCCGCGATCTTCTTGATGATGGTCAAGCGCCTCGAAGCCAATACGGGGTTCGCCACGCCACCCGGCAGGCGGGCGGAGGTATGGCGGAATCGCCTCTTGCTAGATCGCGATAACCGGTAGCCCGCGCCCGGGCGTCACGCGCCAGGCGTCAGCCTGCCCGCTCCACCAGCGCTTTCCCAAACTGCTGACAGGCCTTCATGCCCGCGGCTGAGCCGACCACGGCTTCCTCCATCCGCAGGGAACCGAGATCGAGCATGTTCATCTTGCACACGTAGTTCAACGTGTCGTGGATGATGATCGGATCCTCACCGGAGTGCGTGTGCGACCCGAAGGCGGCGCCCACCTTGTCCTCCAGGCCTGCCTCCTTGACTTTGAAGAGCCATGCCTTCATGCCATGCAGCAGATCCTTGTGGTACGTGGAGCCACCGATGATGTAGCCGTCGTACCCCGGAACTCCTCGGGCTTCCGGACGTCGGCGAACGACTTCACATCGACCTCGCCCCACCGAAGCGGACACCCTCGGCGATGTAACTTCACGCTCTCGCACCTCCCAGATAGGATTCCACCAGTGACCACAAACCGTACGGTGCTTACCCCCGGCTGCAGCGGCTCCAAACTGTATGGCGCCTGCGTTATGCTGGCGAGACAGGGCAATCGGCCAACGATTCCTGAAGAGACGGTGGAGTATGGACTCCCGCGAACGCGTCCGGCTGGCGCTATCGGGCGAATACCCCGACAGGGTGCCATGCGCCCTCGGCTTCTTTCGCCAGGACTTGTTTGGAGTCCACGATGCCGACGAGCTGTTCGACACCGACGTCCGCTTCGTCGAGTTCGAGCCGCCGCCGGCCCAAGAGGGCTTCCTCTCGTATCTCGAGACCCTCCCCGACGACGTCCACGTGGGAAACTTGGGCCAACTCCGCACCTACCATGAGTGGAGCTACCGTCCGGAGATCGGGTCCACACACCCGCTGGCCCAGATGCGCTCACCCGACGACCTAGTCGACGGTCTCCTGCCTGATCTGACCGACCCGGCACGGCACGCCGGCATCGCGGATCACGTGAGACTGATACACGCCCGCGGGCTTGCGGTGGCCGCCGCGCCTCCACACCTGGGCGGCGAGCTCTTCGAAGTGGCCTATCGCCTGCGAGGCTTCAACCAGTTCATGGAGGACCTACTGACGCGCGGTGCGCTCGTCGACTACCTCCTCGATCAGCTCGGGGCGATGCTCCTCGGCAACGCACTGGTTCTTGCCCAGGCGGGCGTCGACGTGCTCCTCCTCGACGATGACGTCGCCTCGCCCCACGGACTGATGATCGGCCCCTCGATGTGGCGGCGGTTTTTCAAACCCCGCCTTGCCGAGGTGATCCGCGCGGTCCGGGAGGCCGCCCCCAAGATGCTGGTCTTCTATCACAGCGACGGCGACTTCACGCGTATCGTCCCCGACCTGGTGGAGATCGGCGTGCATGTGATCAACCCGCTCCAACCTGACTGCATGGACGCCCGGGCCATACGGGAGGTCTACCGAGACCAGGTGGCGTTCTGGGGCACGGTAGGAACCGCCCGGCTCTGGGACGAGGGGACGCCGGACGAGGTGCGCGCGGAGGTGGAGCTGCGCATCGCCACGCTGGGTCGGGCTGGTCTGCTCCTCTCGCCCGCCTACGACATCGACTTTGCCCCCCGAGACAACGTGGGTGCGTTCGTGGAGGCAGTGCGGACATGGGGCAAAGGGTGAGCCCGCCCCGGGAACACGCTGCGCGGGCACACACGGCCAAGCTGGACGCGACGAGCGCTCCGCCGGCCACTACGTGCGGGAGGATCCGCCCCTGGGATCGGGAGGACCCTGGGGATCCCGTCGTCCTCAGTCACGACCGTCGGAGAGGATCTGGAACGTACCGTCGGCGGACACGTTGTGACACGAGAAGCAGTTACCGTTCAGCTCCCGGTAGAAAATCTTGCTGCCCGTGTGCACCGGGTGGAGAATCTGCCGCATGGAGATGATGCTCGGCTCCGGGCCGTGACAGGTTAGACACACAGTCACGTTGGCGTCATCCGCAAGACTGGTGTGCATCGCTCCCCCATTGGCGTTCACAGCCTCGGTCTTCAAGGAATAGGGCCCTGCGTGACATTTTGGGCAGCTCCCGCGTGCGGGGATGGGCGTCATAGCCTCTGTCTCGAAGCACGTCGAACCTACGCTACAAGGGGATTCGCTCTCCGACATAGGGTCGACAGTCCCCATTGGACGGGACTCTGGGAGACGTATCGGGGCTTCCCTAGCATGAAACGGGGCTGCCATTTGGCAGCCCCGTTGTGGTGCTCGCGATTCTACTTGTGCGGAGACTAGCTCCCTAGAACGCGGCCAAACCGGCTTCGAGCAGGCCCTTGACATAGGCCGGGTTGTGGACACCCAGGCTCTTGTCCTCGATGCTGATATCGCGCCAGTTCCAGAGGGCGGCAGCTTTGGCTTCGGTGTAGGTCCCCGGAACCGCTGCGCCGGTATCAGTTATCATGCCTGCGCCCAGCAGGAGCACTTCAAGCTCGTCGAGCATCGCCTGGACCTCGGTCTGCGTGTCGCCGATGTCGAAATCTTCGGCACCAGCATGGCAGGGCTGGCAATTCGCAACCATCGCGTCAAAGCGGTGGTTGTCATTCGAGCCCATGTGACAGGCCACGCAGGCGCCCGGCGCGCTGTAGTGGGCCATCGGAGTGCCGGCGGGGCCGGCGCCGCCGACACGATCATGGTGGTACGTTTCCGTCTGGTCATCCTATCCTCCTGCTGAGTCTC
>CAZDGO010000131.1:0-6582 GCA_964504825.1 uncultured Gaiellales bacterium | reverse complement strand
TGACGTTGGTGGGGATGTAGGCCGAGACGTCGCCGGCCTGGGTCTCGATGATCGGCAGCGCGGTGAGCGAGCCCCCGCCCTCTTTGTCGGAGAGCTTGCAGGCCCGCTCGAGCAGGCGGCTATGAAGGTAGAAGACGTCACCCGGGAAGGCTTCGCGACCCGGAGGGCGCCGCAACAGCAGCGACATCTGCCGGTAGGCGTCGGCCTGTTTCGAGAGGTCGTCGTAGATGCAGAGCGCGTGCTTGCCCTTGTAGGTGAAGTACTCGCCCATGGCGCACCCCGCGTAGGGCGCGATGTACCGCAGCGGAGCGGCCTCCGATGCCGACGCCAGGATCACGATCGTGTAGTCCATGGCGCCGTCCTCTTCCAGACGCGCCACCACCTGCCGCACAGTGGAGGCCTTCTGGCCGATCGCCACGTAGACGCAGATGACGTCTTGACCCTTCTGGTTGATGATCGCGTCGACCGCGATGGCCGTCTTGCCCGTGCCGCGGTCGCCGATGATGAGCTCTCGCTGACCCCGGCCGATAGGGATCATTGAATCGATGGCCTTGAGGCCCGTCTGCAGGGGCTCCTTCACCGGTTGACGCCGAATCACGCCGGGCGCCTTGAACTCCACCGGACGGTACTCGGAGGCTTGGATATCGCCCTTCCCGTCGAGGGGCATTCCCAGCGGGTTCACTACGCGGCCGATGAGAGCCTCGCCGACCGGCACCTGCATGACCCGGCCGGTGCGCTTGACCATGTCGCCCTCTTTGATGAGGTTGACCTCCCCGAAGAGGACGGCCCCGATGCTGTCTTCCTCCAGATTGAGCGCCAGGCCGGTCACCCCATGGGGCAGGTCGAGCATTTCGGAGGACACGGCGTTATCCAACCCGTGGATGCGGGCGATACCGTCGCCCACCATCACGACAGTGCCCACCTCCTGTAGGTCGACTTCGGCCTCATAGTCCCTGATCTTGGACTTGAGAATGGCAGTTATCTCCTCAGGACGCAGCTTCAACTGAACCCTCCAACCGTGCTGTGGGGCTGACAAGACGAGCGCGCAGCTGGTCCAACCGATGCCGGATGCTGGCGTCGGCGATCCGATCACCTACGCGTAGCTTCACTCCGCCGACGATATCGTCGTCCACTGTGACTGTGAGTTCGACCCGTTTCTCGAGGGCGGTCTCGAGGGTCTTGCGGACCTGTTCCTGCACCGGCTCGGGGACATTGACCGCAGTAGTCATCTCTACCTTGACCACGCCGGCCTCGGCCTCGACCCGCTGCACGAAGAGGCTGCAGGCCTCCTCGACGACGGGCTCTCTGTTCTTGTCGATTATGACCTTCAAGAAGTTGCCGACCAGGGGGTCCGCTCCATCCAAGAGCGCGACCACCACGGACTTCTTCTGCTCGACCGATATCTCCTCGCTCAGGAAGACGGCACGCAGTTCGATCGACGACGCAAGAGCGGCGACGAACGCATTCAGATCGGCGCGGACCTGCTCGACGCTGCCGGCCTCCGCGGCCGCTTCATAGAGCGCCCGCGCGTACACTCTCGCTATGCCCGTGTCGCTCAACAGTCTCTCTTCCTGGCAGGCTGTTGAAAAGTGACGCTTCGCCGCCAGGGCGCGATGGACGAGTGCGAGACAAGGACGCAGGGAGCGCTCGTAGCAGCGCTACGTGCGCGACCGAGGACGCTGTATCGCGCCGGGCAGTGCGTTCTGGTGGCCAAGGCTTCGATTTTCAACAGCCTCCTAGTTCTCGCTGACCATACTCAGGTCGATCTCGGCGATGGCTTCCTGAATCATACGCATGTGGTCGCTGTCGGAGAACGACTTTCTGGCCACCTTCTCCGCAGCGGCCATGGTCAGCGCGGCCACTTCCTGCTTGATCTGCTGAAGGGCCTGCTGGGTCTCGCGCTCGATCTGCTGACGCGATTTCTCCATACTGCGTTCGGCCTGCGCTCGGGCTTCCTCGAGGATCTCAGCCTTGGTGGTCTCACCCACCTTGCGGGATCGCTCCAGGATCTCCTCGGCCTCATGGCGGGCAAGGGCAAGCTGCTCTTTGTAGTCGGCCAGCAAGGCATGAGCCTCATCGCGGAGGCTCTCGGCCTCGACGATAGAGCCATGGATCTCGTCTTGCCGCAGCTTCTGCATGGCCAGCAGCGGGCCGAAGGCGAACTTGTACAAAAGTGCCATCAGTATGAGGAAGGTGACGACCGACCATACGAACAGTCCCGGCGATATCTCGAAGAAATTCATACTCGGTTCAAGCTCTCTTCCGGTAGTGATCACGCCGGGGGCCCGACGGGCCCCCGGCGCCCCAGTCGCTTCTCCTAGCTCGCGATCGCCAGAAGGATGGCGATGACGAACGCGTAGAGGGCCAGGGCTTCAGCCAAGGCCACCCCGATGATCATGGCGGTCCGTATGTCACCGGAAGCTTCCGGCTGACGGGCAATGGCGTCGGTCGCCCGGCCGGTCATGTAACCGATGCCGAGGCCCGGGCCCAGGGTCGCGAGTCCCATTCCGAGACCCGCGGCCAACTTTGCGGCGGTTCCTGCATCCATGTCGTCCTGCTCCTTTCCTTGAGTTGCGCTAGTGGCCCGCGTAGATCGCGGACTCTATGTAGATCACCGAGAGGAGCGAGAAGATGTAGGCCTGGATGAAGGCCACGAAGATCTCAAACCCGTTCATAGCTACCACGAACGCAAGGGGGGGGATAGCGATCAGGTAGCTCGAGAACTTCAGCACCAGACCCAGCATCACAAGGATGACCAGGTGTCCGGCGATGGTGTTCCCGAAGAGCCGGATGGCCAGAGACAGGGGTTTGAACAACTCGCCCATCAGGTGAACCACGAAGAAGATAGCGTTCAGGGGGATGGCCATCGCCCTAGGAACCCCCGGAGGTGTGAGCCAGGATCCGACGTAGCCGCGCACCCCATGCCGCTTGAAGCCCTGGAACTGCACCACACAGAACACCACGAACGCCAGGCCGAACGTCACGTTGATGTTGGCGGTGGGCGTGACCGGCTTCATGAACAGGGGCTTGGGGATGAGACCCACGATATTCATGGTGAAGATATAGGCGAAAAGGGTGAGGACGATGTAGTAGTACTTCTTGCCCTTCTCTCCGAGCTGGCCACAGAGGTGGCCGGCAGCGAGGTTCATCAACGATTCCGCGGTCACCTGCAGACGGTCAGGCTCCTTCTTGAGGCGCTTGGCGACCACGAAGAAGAAGATGAAGACTATGGCCGCCGAGACCCACATGTAGATGACCGTGTTGGTGATCGAGAAATCGAACGGGCCTATCTTCGGCAACGTGATGATGTTCTGCACGCTGAGCTCGTGCAGAGCCTCGGTTATCTTATCGACTTGCTCTTCGGCGGCCACGCGGCAGTCCTCCTACGGGAGAAGGTGAACGGGCGAGGCCGACTGGCGGCCCTTGACTGCGAGACGGTAGAGAGAGAACCCGCCCAAAACGGTGAAGACGGCGACGAACGCGACCACGACCACGATGAGATCGAGCGAGGTCCAGCGGCTGATGGCGAGAAAGACCAGCCCCACCACGATCAAACGTGCGAAGAGCGCGGCCACGAAGAGCACCGGAAGGCCCCGACTGATGCGCTTCGAGAGCCAGATCTGGGTGCGGGCGGACGTGAGATGGTACGCAAACGCCAACGCGATCCCAACCGCGATCCCTGCAAGCGTCACGCTCAGAGTTCTCCCTCCGACATCCCTACTCCCCTCCCTGATCGGGCGGACCCTTCTTGTTCCGCGCCGCCCTGTCCGCCGCGATGAGCGTGCGGATGAACATCCAGAAGCCGATACCCGCTCCGACGAAGACGCCCCCCACCATGAACCACGGGCCGGTACCCAGCAGACGATCAAGCAGGTACCCAAGGCCCGTGAACACGAGAACGTAGGCTACGAGCGTGAACCCCGCGCCGCTTACCTGTGACAGGTCTCGCATGGGGTCCTTGCTCATGTAAGAGCCGCCCGTATGATAGCGGGTAGCTGGGACCTTGGCAAGAACGTCACGAAGTCTTCTCGGAATCCGATGGCCGTTCGCCCGCGGGCTCGGACCGTTCACCGGACCCAGGCACCGGCCAGCGCCCCGTAAGCTTCCGCCAGCGGAGGATCTCAAGCTCATAGGCCAACAGGGCCGAGACGACGACCGCGACCGCCGCCGCCACGGCAGTCACCCACACAGGGGCAAACCGCATGCAGAGGGCGACCACGCTCATCAGACCCGACCAGGAGTAGAGGATCATGACGGTCTGCCGCTGCGAGTAGCCCAGATTGGCAAAACGGTGGTGCAGGTGCCCTCGGTCGGCTACGTAGATCGGTTGCCTGTTCTTGATGCGCCGAAGGATGGCGAACCCCGTATCGATGATGGGGATGCCGAGCACCAGGAGCGGGATGACCAGAGCCACCGCGGCCACTCCCTTGAGAAACCCCTGCAGGGTGATAGCCGCCAGCAGGAAGCCCAGCAACAGGGAGCCCGAGTCCCCCATGAAGATGCTCGCCGGGTGGAAGTTGTGCCAGAGGAAACCTGTCGTGGCCCCGGCGGTGATGGCCGCCAGCACTCCGATGTCGATCCGCCCGAGTGAGATCGCGATGACGGCGAACGTGACCGAACTGATGGCGCACACCCCCGCCGCGAGGCCGTCCATGCCGTCGATGAAGTTGACGATGTTCATGATCGCCACCACCCAGATGAGACTGAACGGAACGGCCACCCAGCCGAGCACCAGGATGCCCACGCCCGGCAGAGTGATGGTCTCGAGCCGGACCCCGTACAGCACCAGGATGCCCGCGACGACGAACTGCAGGGCCAGCTTGAGGAACGGCTTCATGCCACGCACGTCGTCGAGCACCCCTACCAGCGTGATGAGAGAGGCTCCCACCAGGATGCCTCGCATCGTGCCCTCGGGCGACAGGAAGAGAAGACTGGGAATGATCACCCCGAAGTAGATGGCGATGCCGCCCAGCCGCGGTGTAGGCTCGGAATGGATCTTGCGCGCGGAGGGAGCATCGAGAGCGCCCATGCGCCGGGCGAGCTCGGCCACCACAGGTGTGAGCGCCCAGGTGATACCCATGGCGAGACCGAGACCGGCGAACGCGCGCCAGGTATCGGCAAGGAATTCAGACAGAGCCTTCACGGCTCCGCGGTCACGGCCACGAGTCGTGTGCCGGCCTCGGCGAACACTTCCCGTGCGAGGCCGTCGGGATAGGGACCGGCGAAATGCACGACTTCGATGCCTGCGTTGACCAACATCTTGGCGCACACCACGCAGGGTTGATGCGTGCAGTAGACCTCAGCCCCCGCGATAGCCGCCCCGTGGTACGCGGCTTGGATAATGGCGTTCTGCTCGGCGTGAAGACCGCGGCAGAGCTCGTGCCGCTCGCCAGAAGGCACTCCGAGCTCGTCCCTGAGGCACCCCCGCTCACCGCAGTGCGTCAGCCCCCGGGGCACCCCGTTGTAGCCGGTGGCCAGGATCTGCCGGTTCTGCACCAGTACCGCGCCCACGTGGCGGCGCGTGCAGGTAGAGCGGGTGGCCACTACCCGGGCGATATCCATGAAATAGCTCTCCCAGCTGGGACGCATGACACCATCCCCCGGCAGCCGAAAGCTCAGCGGGTGCCGAACAGGCGGTCGCCGGCGTCTCCCAGGCCGGGGAGGATGTAGCCGATGTCGTTGAGACCCCGGTCGATGGCCGCAACGATGATGGGCACCTCGGGGTGCTTGCTATGCACCGCGGCGATGCCCTGCGGAGCAGCCACGATCGACAGCAGTTTGATGTTGTTCGCGCCCTGCTCCTTGAGCAGGGTGATGGCGTGCGCCGCACTACCGCCCGTGGCCAGCATGGGGTCGAGTACCAAGACCATCCGTTCGTCGAGCTTGCCCGGCACCTTGGCGTAATACTGGACGGGCTCGAGAGTATCGTGGTCGCGATACAGACCCAGGAACCCCACGCGTGCCGCCGGGAGCAGGTTGGTGATGCCCTCGACCATGCCCAGTCCCGCGCGGAGGATGGGAATAACCGCGACCTTCTTCCCCTTGATCACCTTGGTGGTGGTCTCTTCAAGAGGGGTACGTATGGTGACTTCCTCCAGCTCGAGGTCTTTGGTGGCCTCGTAGCAGAGAAGGGTGGCGATCTCGGCCACCAGCTCGCGGAAGCGCTTGGTGTCGGTGGTCTCGTCGCGCAAGTAGGTCAGCTTGTGTGCGATCAGGGGATGGTCGACCAGGATGACGCGGTCCAGAACGGTCGGAATCATCGGCGAGCCTCCTTGGTTTTGGTGCTCGTTTCACACTGAAGCCTTGGCCTCCGCGGCCGCACTGGGCGGCGCGATGCAGCCTCCTCAAGCGGACAGATAGCGATACAGAGGAAACAACTCGATCAAGGCCCTGGCCCGCGAGCGCAGCCGGGCGACTCGTTCCTCGGTGGGATCGTGCGTGAGGATCTCGGCGATGATGCGGCCCACCTCGCGGGCTTCATCGGGACCAAAGCCTCGAGTGGTCATGGCGGGCGTACCCACCCGCAGGCCCGAGGTGACCATGGGCGACCGTCTGTCACCGGGCACCGCGTTCATGTTGGCC
>CAZDGO010000130.1:0-6631 GCA_964504825.1 uncultured Gaiellales bacterium | reverse complement strand
CCGCTCACGTACGAGGTCTTCAGCCCTGATGAAGTGGGACTCGCTCGGCAGTTGGTGGTGGGTAAGCACTCCGGCAGCCGCACCATCCAGTACAAGTTCAAGGAGTTCGGGATCGATCTCACCGATGCCGAGGCCAGTGACATTCTGGCTATGACCCGCACCATGTCGGTGGATCTCAAGCGGGCGCTCTTCGAAAAGGAGTTGATGTACATCTACCAGGATTTCCTGCGCTTGAAAGAGGAGCGCCGGGAACAGGCGGATGATACGGACGACGACGAGTGACATCCGGACTCTCCGAAAGCCGCGAGCGGTGGAGGACGTGAGCCATGCGCCTACCGGTCGTGCCCCGCGGTCACTCTTCATCACCCAGGATTTTCCCCCCCGGGTGGGAGGGTTCCAGTCGTACTATTGGGGACTCATCCAGACCCTCGATCCTGAGGATGTCGTGATCCTGGCGTCACATCATCCTGAGGCCGCTTCGTTCGATGCCACGCATCCGTATCGAGTGGTGCGACACCCGCGTTCTATCCTGCTGCCGACGCCTGCACTACTGAGATTCGCCCAGCGGCTCATCGCCGAGCATGATCTGGGCCTGGTCCAGCTGGGCCAGACGCTACCCAATGGCCTGCTCGGTCCAGCGCTGAAGCGGCGCACGGGGTTGCCCTATCTGGTGCTCCTCGCCGGCGCGGAGTTGACTCTGCCGGCCGCTCTTCCCGGCTCGGGAGCGGCCGTGCGTCACGTCTTGGGGCGGGCCGCGCTTCTGTTGACCGTCAGTGGATACACGGCCGCCGCCGCCGAACGCGTGGTTGCAGGCAGGGTGCCGGTCGCCGTGCTGCGCCCGGCTCTCGAACTGGACGGGTCCGACCGGGTCGGCACCGCCTCCGTTGCGTCGACGGCCGCGCGGATGGCGCAGAGAGGCGGTCCGCTGGTTGTGTGTGTCGGGCGCCTCGTGCCGCGCAAAGGTCAAGACCGTCTCATCGACGCGCTCGCGCTCCTGACCCCGCGCTATCCCGGCCTGCGGCTTGCCCTGGTGGGGAGTGGTCGGCTCGCCGCGGCCTTGGGCCGGAGAGTCCGGCGCCTGGGGGTGGAGGATCGGGTGCATCTGCTTGGCGCACTGCCTCACTCACAGGTGGCGGAATGGCTCGCGGCCGCGGACGTCTTTGCCTCGCCGTGCCGCGTGCGCTGGGGTGGGCTGGAGGTGGAGGGCTTCGGCATCGTGTTCGCGGAAGCAGCCGCGGCCGGTCTCCCGGTGCTGGCCGGGCGCTCGGGGGGAGCGCCGGAAGCGGTCGCCGATGGCGACAGCGGCATCGTGATAGATGGATCGTCAGCATCCGAGGTGGCCGCCGGTTTGGACAGGATACTGCGGTTGAATCCCGCAGGCAGGCAGAGGATGGGGGAGCGCGGCCGGGTGCTCGCACGAGAGCGTCATGCCCCGGCGGTCGTGGGACGGCGTTACCGAGAACTGCTGTGGCGCGCCGCGCGCGCCGGGACGCCTGGGGATGGCCATGGGCGCCGCTGAGCCCGAAGTCGCCGCTGAGCCCGAAGTCGCCGTCGGCCCCAGTCTGCCTTGGCGCAGACTGGGTCTGGGACTCGGCGCCGGGCTGGTGGTGGGGGCCGTGACGATAGCGATCGTCGCCCCACACGCGGGGAACGACCTGGCTGCCGCCACCCGGACGGCCAGCGAGCCCTTGTGGCTGCTAGCGGCCTTTATGGCGTTGCTTGTGGCTCTGGCCGCCGACGCGGCGACCCTCGTGGTCTTGGTGCGTCGTCTCTCCGTGTGCACATCCGTCTTGGGAACCGGGGGAGTCGCCGTAGAGGGCGCCCTCATAGGCGGGGCCACCTCGTTCGGTGGTCTCGAGGTTCCCTACCAGATCATGAGACTTCGCGGCCTGGACGTGTCGCTATCACGTGCCACTTCGGTCATCCTGGTCAAGGGCATGGTGCATATCTCGGTTCTGGCCGTGGTGGCGGCGGTAGCCCTCCTGCCATTCGGAGCCGCTGCACTCACTCCACTGCAGCGGTGGATCATCTTGGGCGTCCTCGGTGGGCTCATCCTAGGTTGGCTTGTAGGGACTTTGTGGCTGAGGTGGCCGCTCGGCCTCGGCCGTCTGCCGAGGCCGGTGGTGCGTCGGCTGGAAGACTTCTTCGAAGCCGTCCGTATGTTGCGGGGCGGGGGTGTACGGCTGGCGGCGTCGGTGACCGCTCTTCAGTTGACGTATTGGGTGGCTATGTTCTCCCTCATCCCGTTGATCCTGCAGGCGTTGGGTTGGCGGGGACCCCTGGTGCCGATCGTAGTCGGGCAGGCGGTGCTGCAGATGATCATGCCTCTGTCACCGCTCCCGGGTGGCGCGGGAGTGGCCGAGATCGGCTACCTGGGCCTGATGGGCAGGTCGATACCCAAGGACCTCACGGTGGCGAGCCTGGTAATCTGGCGTATATACACGTGGGTGATACCGATGGCGCTTGGAGCGTTGGCCCTCGCAGTGCGGACCGCAACCGGTGGCCGGCCACCGGTTGCGGCGCAGGGGCCTCAGTCATGCGGCGAGGGTAAGGACTAGGATAATGGTCCCCGTGTCCTCTATTCTAGAGAGGTCCTCCTGGCGAGCAGATCGATGGGAAGGTGTGGCTTGCGCATAGCCTTGGTTTCTCCGTACTCGTGGTCCGTGCCCGGTGGGGTGAACGAACACGTGCGGAACTTGGCCACACAGCTCGACGGTCAAGGGCATGAAGCGTGGATCATCGCACCGTCCGGCAGCGTCAGGCGCCGTGACAAATCCCCCCGGCCCGAGCGGTTCATCTCGGTGGGGGTGGCCGTGGCGGTGAACTCGAACGGCTCGCGCGCTCACGTGAACACCTGGCCCCTGATGCTTCAGCGCATGGAGCGTCTCCTCGACGACCACGACTTCGACCTCATCCACGCGCACGAGCCCTGCACTCCCTCGGTCTCCGCCTCCGCCGTGCTGCAGAGTTCGGTGCCGGTAGTGGGCACCTTCCACCGTTCGGGTGGAAGCACGTGGGGATACCGGATGTTCTTGCCACTGGCGCGCAAGGTGGTGGAGCGATTGGCGGTACGCATCGCAGTCTCTCCGCTGGCGCGCGACTACGTGGCCGAGTTCTTCCCGGGAGATTTCCGGATCATCCCCAACGGGGTCGACATGACCAACTCCGCCTTGTCTCGTCCCGCGGAGCGGGTACCGGGGCGGGTCATCTTCATCGGGCGACCGGAGCGCCGCAAGGGACTAGACGTGCTGCTGCAGGCGTGGGTGCTCCTCAAGAAGCGCATGCCTTCCGCCAGCCTGGTCGTGGTAGGCGCCACGGAATCGGAGGTCCAGGAAGCCGTCAACAAATCCACGCCGCGCCTCTCCGGCCCGCTTCTCGATGTCGCAGCGCTTGGACGTGTCGATCTGCGGGGGAAGATGAAGGTCATGGGAGAGGCAGAGGCGCTCGCGGTGCCTTCTCTGAGAGGCGAGAGCTTCGGGATCGTCCTGGTGGAGGGGATGGCAGCCGGAGTGCCCGTAGTGGCCTCCGACATCCCGGCATATCGCGCGGTGCTCGATGATGGGAGGCTGGGCCGCTTGGTGCCCCCGGGAGATCCGGAAGCACTGGCGGATGGCCTTCTGGTCGTTCTGCGCGATGCCGATCTGCGGCGTGATCTGACGGCTCGGGCGTTCTCTGAAGTGGAGATGTTCGCGTGGCCCCGGGTCGCAACCGATATCATGACGGCCTATCGGGACGCGATGGAAGGGTCGGCCGCTCCCGGCCGTCTGGCCTGGGACGCGGGAAAACCGCCCTTCTCTCCGGTATCCGCGACCGAGGGACAATAGCAACGGCGACGTAGCGGCGGCAACGCGCCCGCCGGAAGGAGACAGACGAGGCATGCGTACGCTTATGGTTCATTTTGCGGGGGGCACTGAGATCTCGATAGAGACCGCCGCCGAGGTCTCCACCGTCTTCGAGGCCTTGGGGGGAGACGGTGACTGGCTCGTAGTTGAAGACGTAAGTGGCCAGCGTCACTATCTTGCCGTCCCCCAGATCGCGTATCTGACCTTTGCCGGCAAGAAGGGCGTCGGGTTCCGGGCTTGAAGCCCGTTTCTACGAGGAGGATAGTGTGGCGCATGTAGTGACGTGTATCCCCGGCGACGGCATTGGGCCGGAGCTGATGGCCGCGACGAAAGTGACCGTCGCCGCCACCGGCGTCGACATCAAGTGGGTCAACGTGGAGGCGGGGGCCGACGTGATGGAGAAGTACGGCACGCCGCTTCCCCCCGGGGTACTCGACTCACTTCGCGAGACGAAGGTGGGCATCAAGGGGCCTATCACCACCCCGGTGGGCTCTGGTTTTCGGAGCGTGAACGTCAGTCTCCGCAAGGAGCTCGACCTCTACGCCAACCTGCGCCCGGCGGTGTCGATCCCAGGTGTGAAGTCGCGCTACGAGGGCATCGATTTGGTGATCGTGCGCGAGAATACGGAAGACCTCTACGTCGGCGTGGAGCACATGGTCGGACCGGACGCCGCCGAGTCGATCAAGATCATCACTCGGGCGGCCTCCGATCGCATCGCCCGCTTCGCCTTCGAGTACGCACGCCGCGAGGGCCGGAGGAAGGTGACGGCCGTGCACAAGGCCAACATCATGAAGCTGTCCGATGGCCTGTTCCTCGAGGTGGCCCGGACCGTCTCCGCCGAGTATCCCGACCTGGAGTTCGAGGATCGAATAGTCGACAACATGTGCATGCAGCTCGTGCAGAAGCCCGAGCTCTACGATGTCCTCCTCTGCCCGAATCTGTACGGGGATATCCTGAGCGATCTCGCCGCCGGCCTGGTAGGGGGTCTGGGCGTGGCGCCCGGGGCAAATATCGGCCGCGACATAGCCCTCTTCGAGGCGGTCCACGGCTCAGCGCCCAAATACGCCGGCCAGGACAAGGTGAATCCTACCGCCCTCATCCTCTCAGCGGTGCTGATGCTGAGCCATCTGGGCGAACGCCGGGCCGCGGCGGCCCTCTTTCAAGCGGTGAAAGACGTGATCGCCGCCGGGCAGACCGTCACGTACGATCTCGGTGGCAGTTCCGGCACCCGAGCGATGGGCGAGGCTATCGCCGCACGGGTGCGGGTGCTGCTGGCCTAGAGCGCTCCCTGCGTCCTTGCCTCGCACTCGCCCGTCGCGCTCCGCCTCCTGTCGCTGCGGAATCGATACAATATCTGGACAGCCGTGCGTATCGGGTGATAGCGTCATGGTGAGTTAGGGAGACTCGGTCGCGACACGGAGAAGAGGATGGCCGCATGGCCTTCTCCGAGATCGCGTGGCGCTTGGGTGTTTCGCCAGGCATGGTCCGACAACGCTACCAGCGGTTGGTCGAGAACCGGGTAGCGGGCGGGTTCGATCTGGTGGCCGAGGTCAAAAAGACGTGTACCACTGCGGACATTGTCGCCGATTACTAGACGGGGTACGCCCGGGGGGAGCTAACAGGGGAGGCGTATGGACGACTATGCGGTCTACTTGAACAGGGTCACCAAGCGGTTCGGCGATTTCACCGCGGTCGATGACTTGGATCTCGGCATCCGCAAGGGAGAGTTCTTCTCCCTTCTTGGACCGAGCGGGTGTGGGAAGACCACCACGCTGCGCATGATCGCTGGTTTCGAGGAGGCTACTGAAGGTTCCATCTTCCTTGAAGGTGTCGATGTGGCCAAGTTGCCTCCGTACCGGCGGAACGTCAACACTGTATTTCAGAACTACGCCCTTTTCCCGCACCTGAACGTGGAGAAGAACGTCGCCTTCGGCCTGAAGCGTAAGAAGCTTCCCAAAGACGAGATCGCCCGGCGGGTAGCCGATGCCCTGCGGATGGTAGAACTCTCCGACCGGGGGCGGAACAAGCCCAGTCAACTCTCAGGTGGGATGCAGCAGCGAGTGGCGTTGGCCCGAGCCCTGGTCAACCTGCCCTCGGTACTGCTCCTCGACGAGCCACTCGGCGCCTTGGATCTGAAGCTACGTCGCCAGATGCAGCTGGAGTTGAAGCATATCCATGAAGACGTGGGGATAACCTTCATCTACGTCACGCACGACCAGGAAGAGGCCCTCACCATGTCCGACCGCATCGCGGTCATGAACGCGGGCCACGTGGAGCAGATCGGTGCGCCCGAGGAACTCTACGAGCGACCCAGGACCCGGTTCGTGGCCGGTTTCATCGGCGTTTCAAACTTCATCTCGGGTCGGGCGGAGCGCAGTGGAAGAGTCTCCGTGATCGGATTCGGCGAGGGCCAGCGCGTCATCGTCGAAGGGGAAGTCGCCGGGTCGGATGGTGGCCTGATCGAGGTCTCGGTGAGGCCTGAGAAGATACGCCTTGTCGAGAAGGGCGACGATATCCCCGAGGGGTTCTGTCTCGTGCACGGCACGGTGCGGGATGTGGTCTACCTGGGCATGACCACCCAATACAAGCTCGACGTGCCGGCCGCCGGACGCGACTTCACCGTGCTCGAGCAGAACGTGGAGATAGCATCCGAACATACTCTCTGGACACCTGGGGAAGAAGCCCTACTCATCTGGCACCCTTCCCACAATCGCATTCTCCCCTAGGAGGCTGCTGAAGAACGAAGCCTTGGCCACCAGAACGCACTGGCCGGCGCGATACGGCGTCCT
>CAZDGO010000129.1:0-6652 GCA_964504825.1 uncultured Gaiellales bacterium | reverse complement strand
TGGGCGCCGAGTCCCGGCGCCGGGCCTTCGAGGTGCTGCGCCGCTGGGAGGCCATGCCCGCCCGCGAGCTGATCGACCGGCACCTGCGCGACCAGCGTCTACGCGACCTTCTTGGCAGCCAGGGAGCGACAGAGACTGTCATGCCTGTTGTTTTGCTCGCCCAGATGTGGGACTTCATGGCCGAGAGGGGCATCTGGTATCCGGCGGGCGGCATCGACGCAGTGGGCGACCTGCTGGCCGAGCGCGTGGTCGAGCTGGGCGGGATCGTGGCCCTCGGCCGAAGGGTGACTCGGATCGTGATCGAGAAGGGGCGGGCGGCCGGCGTCGTCTTGGAGGACGGCGCGGTCATCCGTGCCCCGGCGATCATCTCCGGGGCCGACTACCGGCATACCATGAGCGACCTGCTCCCCGCGGACGTCGCCGCCGAGGCCGCCGGCATGGAGGCCGCGGCCGGCAGACCTCCTCTGCTGTTGACGTCGTCGACCTTTACGGTGTTCATGGGCGTCCGGCGCGATTCGGTCGACCTGAGCGCTTTCCGCGGTCATCAGCTCCTGGTCAAGCTGGAGGAAGGCACCCCTATCCCGTGGGCCGAGAAGCAGGCCCGGGTCGAGGATCTTCGCGCTGACGAGCTATGGCTCTGCTGGTGGTCGCGTCACGAAGGCTCCGTACCTCTTGCACCGCCCGGCTGCGATGCCTTGGTGCTCAAGGTGACGGCCCCGTTCGCTCCGTTCGCCCCGTTGGACGGGGGAGGTCGGGGGCCTCATGCCCAGAGCTACTACGCGCGCAAGGAAAGTTTGGCCGATGCGCTCGTGGCCGCGGCCTCGGAGATCGTTCCGGGTCTGTCCAAGGCAGTGGTGGTTCGAGAGGTGGCCACACCGCTCACGTATCGGGACTGGGGCCACCGCAGCGAGGGGTCTGTCGCCGGGTGGTCGTGGCGGGCGGAAGACGGGGCCGAAGGCCGCTCCCGTAGTTTGGTTCGCACTCCCGTTTCGGGGTTATACGTGGCCGGTTTGCAGGCTTTCACGCGGCTGTTCTTGGGCGGGATGGGCACGTCGCTCTACAGTGGGCGGTGCGCGGCCGACGCCGTGCTCGCTGATATGACGGTGCATGGGTGAGGCCTGTGTCGACGTGGGGTACATGACACGGGAAAGATATCGGCGCCGGGCGCCTGACACGGAGGTAGGAACAGTGGAAACGGTCGTGAATAGTGGCGCGGATACGAAGAACGTCGGCCTTCGTGGCGTGACCGTAGCCGACACGAGAGTGAGCCACGTGGATGCCGAGGCGGGGCGCCTGATCTATCGTGGGTACGACATCGGGACCCTGGCTGAACGGTCGACATATGAGGAAGTGGCATACCTGCTCATTCACGGGGTGCTTCCCACCACTGCCGAACTCGATAGCTTCACGCGCGAGCTCGGCGAGCGGCGGGCGTTGCCAGGCGACCTGGTGACGTTGCTGCGCGCCTATCCTCGGTCCATGGCGCCCGTGGGCGTGCTGCAATCGGTGGTGCCGGCGATGGTGGCGCACGACCCGCGCCCGGGCGACCCGTCGAAAGAGGCCGAGCGCGAGCGGGCCGTCGACCTGACCGCGAAAGTCGCCGGTCTCGTGGCCGCCTGGCATCGCATCCGGATGGGCCTGGACCCGGTACCGAGTGATCCCTCGCTGGGCCACGCGGCCGATTTCTTGCGCATGCTTCATGACGCCACGCCCGATCCCAGGTTGGCCCGCGAGTTGGACGTCGCCCTCATCCTGCATGCCGATCACTCCATGAACGCTTCCACGTTCACCGCCCGTACGGTCACCAGCACACGGGCCCACATCTACGCCGCGGTCTCTGCCGCCATAGGAGCCCTCTCCGGAGAGTTGCATGGTGGCGCGAACGCCAAGGTGATGGAGATGCTCGCGGAGCTCGGCGAACTCGAACAGGTGGAGTCGTACGTTCGCTCCCGGCTGGAGGCGGGGGGTCGCATCATGGGGATGGGCCACGCGGTCTATCGCACCGACGATCCGCGGGCGGTCATTCTGCGAGAGATGTCGCGTCGGGCCGGGCGGATGGCAGGTGACCCGCACTGGTTCGATCTCACGGAGCGGGTAGAGGAAGCCACGCGCTCTATCTTCCGCGAACGCAAGGGTAGAGAGATCTATCCCAACGTCGATCTCTACTCGGCGTCGCTCTACCACGTAATGGGCATCCCGCGCGATCTCTTCACGCCGGTGTTCGCGGTAGCCCGGGTGGCCGGATGGTCGGCTCACGTGATAGAGGAGCGATTCGCCGAAGCCCAAGACAAGCCGGAGCTGTACAGGCCGCAATCGGCGTATGTCGGCCACTACTGCGGCCCGGAGTCCTGTGATTATGTGCCTGCGGAGGAGCGGGAGTAGGGCGCGGCCCCCCGCCCGTAGCGTCGCGCGACATGGCGCCCGCCAACTGACCGCGCTCTAGGTCAGTCTCCCGTGGGCACGCCGTTGTGGCAGGGGGTGCAACCGGCCGAACTGAAGCCCTTGGGATGGCAGTTCTTGCAGGGCATGCTCACCTGACCGCTCCGTCCAACGTGTTCTCCCGCCTGAGGGTGCGTGAAGTTCGCGGGCTGCCAACCCTTGGGGGTGTGGCACTTGTCGCAGCCCGTCAGGCCGCCGTGCGGGTCATCGTGGCAGTCCTCGCAGCGGCTCGGGGCTTTGCCGAGCTTGAATCCGCCGGCGCCGGCGGTGGCCGTCCTGGGGTGACAATCGTTGCATTTCGCCTTGGCGTGGGCGAAGGTGAGGGGGAAGGCGTGCTTGAAGCCTTGCGGGGACCAATCGGTCAGGCTGTGGCATGCGTCGCATGTCTTCTGCATGTCATCGTGGGGCGCTGCGTGGCAGAAGGAGCACGACTTGTCGGCGACGGACCCGTCATGGCAGGTGAAGCAGCTGTCCATGGTTGCGGGGTCCACGTAGGTCGGTGGAGTGACCGATCGGTGGACCAGGCGCTCGTGGCAGGAGATGCAGCGCTCCGGGTGCTTCGCGTGGTCGAAGGTACTGGTAGGCAGATCGACCGGAGGGAGTGCGTCATGGCAGGATGTGCACGTCGTGTTAGGGATGTCGTGAGTGACTGCGAGGGGAGCTTTGACCTGCCGCGTCAGGTGCACGTAGATCTCGCGGAACGCAAAGGCCTTCGTCTTGGCGTACCCCACAGGCCCCTTCGGGATGTGGCACTCTACGCAGCCCACGCCCTCGTGCCCAGAGAGCGCCCACGAGTCGTAGTAGGGGTCCATCTCATGACAGCCGATGCAGAATGAACTCCGCTCCGTGTAGGCGGCGGCCGAGAAAGCGGAGCCGACGAGTGCTGCCACCACGATCAGCGCCGCGAGTACGTATTTAGCCCACCTTGGCACAAGGCATACTGTCTCATATGTGTGGCGGTGCCGACAACCTAGTGCTTGCGCGCGGGCGAACCGTGCTCTAGACTGTCGCGCATGCACATGGCGACGAACATGACGACGCGAGCGATGACTTCGCAGGCAGTCGGGGTCGGCCCCACGCCCGTCCACGTCGGGCTTGTCGCACTCCTTCTTCCGCTCCCCCTCTAGGGGGAGAGCTCACACGCATCCGGCGCATCCGGCACGTCATCACCTACACCGTCGCAGGGAAGAGAAGGGTAGAGGTATGTCCGCGAGCAAGAGAGCAGAAGAGGTTCAGCCGCCAGGCAAGGACCGTCGGAACCTGGGTGCACCCGTCGTCTTTTTCGATACCACCTTGCGGGATGGCGAACAGTCCCCGGGTATCAGTCTGAACAAGTCGGAGAAGCTGGAGATCGCCCATCAGCTGGTGCGTCTCGGAGTGGATGTGATCGAGGCAGGCTTCCCCGCCACCAGTCCGGGCGATTTCGAGGCCGTGCAGGCGATAGCCCACGAGGTGAGAGGGGCGGTCGTGTGCGGACTGGCCCGCTGCGTGGAGACCGACATCCGCACCTGCTGGGATGCTATCAAAGAGGCCGAGCGCCCCCGCATCCACACGTTCATCTCCACATCTGACGTCCATCTGCGGCATCAGATCAAGAAGACCCGGTCCGAGGTGCTTGCCATCGCGAAAGAGATGGTTGAGCTGTCGGTGTCGCTCTGCCCGGGCGACGTAGAGTTCTCGGCCATGGACGCCACGCGTTCCGACCCGGGTTTCCTGGCCGACGTGCTCCGGGTGGCCATCACGGCCGGGGCGACCACCATCAACGTCCCCGATACCGTCGGCTATACGCTGCCCAGCGAGTTCGCGGTCCTGATTGACACGCTGTACGAGATGGTGCCCGAGCTGGCGGGCGTGGTGCTGTCGGTGCACTGCCACAACGACCTGGGTTTGGCGGTGGCGAACTCTCTAGCCGCGGTGGAGCACGGCGCCACTCAGGTGGAGGTGGCCATCAACGGTTTGGGCGAACGGGCCGGCAACGCCGCGCTGGAAGAGCTGGCCATGGCGCTGGTCACCCGCCGCGACGTGGTGGGGCGCCCGGTGAACATCGTGACCCCTGAGATCGCCCGCACCAGTCGTCTGGTGTCCAACCTCACCGGCTACCAGGTGCAGCCCAACAAGGCCGTCGTGGGCAAGAACGCGTTCGCCCACGAGTCCGGCATCCACCAGGACGGTGTGCTGAAAGAACGCACCACCTACGAGATCATGCACGCGAAAGATGTCGGGCTGGGCGAGTCCGACATCGTGCTGGGTAAGCACTCGGGGCGACATGCGCTGAAGAGCCGGTTGGCGGAACTGGGCATCCGCCTGGATGGCGCGCCCCTCGACGAGGCCTTCCGCCGCTTCAAGGAGGTCGCCGACAAGAAGAAGCAGGTGACCACGCTCGATCTGGAGGCCCTGGCGACCGAGGAGATTCGCGAGCGCGAGGATCTCTACAGTCTGACCCACTTCTATCTGGCGGCGGGCTCGGAGATCATCCCCACGGGCCAGGTGGAGGTGCGCGCTGAAGGGCGCGTACTCAAGGGAAAGGCGTTCTCTGGTGGATCGGTGGAGTCGGTCTTCCAGGCCATCGACGATGCGGTGGGCCTGTCGGGCAGGCTGCTTGACTACCGAGTGCAGTCGGTGACCTCGGGCAAAGATTCGCTGGGCGAGGTGCGTGTAGTTGTGGAGGTGGAAGGGAAGACCTATGCCGGCCAGGCGGTGAGCATCGACGTGATCGAGGCCTCCGCCAAAGCCTATATACGCGCCCTGAACAACGCCGCTCAACACAGGGAAGCCAGTGGCGCCCGTCCTGAGCGTGTTTTCTAGAAAGGTAGACTATGCATCCTGATCCCTTCGCCGCACAGGCGACCACGGAGTTGGGCGGCACGATGGCTCGGATGGTCCGGCTTGAGGCCCTGACCGCCGGCGGAGCGGCCACCCCGGAGCGACTGCCGTATAGCATCCGCGTGCTGCTGGAGAACGTGCTCCGCAATGCCGGCGACGGCGTGGTCACCGAGGAACATGTACGGGCAGTCGCGGCCTGGGAGCCCCGCGCCGAAGGCCGCGCGGAGATCCCGTTCATGCCGGCCCGGGTGCTTCTGCAAGACTTCACGGGGGTGCCGTGCGTGGTTGACCTCGCCGCCATGCGGGCGGCGGTTGCGCGCATGGGGGGTGACCCGCAGATCATCAATCCGCACGTGCCCGTCGACCTGGTGATCGATCATTCCGTGCAGGTGGACTTCTACGGCACCAGCGACGCCTGCTCCCGCAACGTGAGCCTTGAGACGGAGCGCAATCGCGAGCGCTACACGCTTCTGCGGTGGGCCCAGAGCGAGTTTCGCAACGTGTGCGTCGTTCCTATGGGCACCGGCATCGTCCACCAGATCAACCTGGAATACCTGGCCGCGGTCGTGCGGGCGAGGGAGTGGAAGGGCGAGCCCTGGGTCTATCCAGACACCCTGGTGGGCACCGACTCCCACTCCACCATGATCAATGGTCTCGGGGTGCTCGGCTGGGGGGTGGGCGGCATCGAGGCCGAGGCCGTCATGCTCGGCCAGCCCTATTTTATGCTGATCCCGGATGTGGTGGGTGTGCGGCTCACCGGCGGGCTCGCCGGGCAGGCCACCGCGACCGACCTGGTGTTGACGCTGACCAAGCTTCTGCGCGGCGTCGGCGTGGTGGGTCGGTTCGTGGAGTACTTCGGCCCCGGGCTCGCCGGCTTGAGTGTGGCCGACCGGGCGACAATCGCGAACATGGCTCCCGAGTACGGGGCCACGTGCGGCTTCTTCCCGGTCGACGAGCAGACCCTGCGGTACCTGACGATGACCGGTCGCTCGCCCGCGCACGTGGCTCGTGTCGATGAGTATTGCCGTCTCCAGGGGTTGTTCCGCGAGGCGGGCACTCCGGACCCCGAATATACCCGAGTGGTGGAGTTGGATCTCGGCGAGGTGCGGCCGAGTCTGGCCGGCCCTCGCCGCCCCCAAGACCTCATCCTCTTGAGTGACGCCAAGCAGAGTTTCCTGAACGCCCTTCCCGCGATGGCGACCGCGAGCGGTCGCGCCGATACGACGGTGTGCGCGGCCGAGGTGTGCCTGCTCGGCGAACAGCGTGACTCCCTGGGGCGTTTCGAGGACGAAGGCGGTAGCCCGGGCAGCATCGCCTCCGCCATGCTGGTGGAGGACGAGGGGGCCATCGCCGAAGCTACGTTCACCTTGGCCGACGGCAGCATCGTGAT
>CAZDGO010000128.1:1767-6671 GCA_964504825.1 uncultured Gaiellales bacterium | reverse complement strand
GCTCGACCGTCGCGACGCGATGGAGCAGGTTCGCGGCGGCGAGAGCCCCGCGCGACGCAGCAAGGTGACCTCAGTGTGCAACGAACCGTGAGGAACCCCCGGGCCGCCCGCGTCGCTGCCGGCCACCAGGGTCACGCCCAGCTCCCGGCCTCGCGCCACAGCCTCCAGGTGGCGCTCGAAGATCTCGGCCAGCCGCGGCCATCGGGGGTCGCCGCGCAGGTTGTGGAGCGGTGTCAGTGTGGGGATCCAGCGTGTGCCGGCCGCAGCCATGGCGAGCAACTCGGCGTCGGAGATCAGGATGCCGTGCTCCACGCTGTCGACGCCGGCGGCCACCGCGATACCGATGGCTTCCGCCCCGTTCGCGTGCGCCGCCACCGGCACCCCCGCGTGACCGGCGAATGCGACCAACGCGCGCAGATCTTCCCTGTCGAAATGAGGCGGCCCCACCGTGCCGGTGGCGAAATCGACCCCTGCACTGACGATCACCTTGAGCGTGGCGGCACCCCGACCGATCTCGGCCTGAGCCGCCGCCAACAGGTCCGCCCGGTCCGATACCGCGACGCCCAGAAAGACGCCGTAGCCTCCCTCCCGGGTGAGGGCACGCCCGGCGCTCACCACCCGAAGCGGCAGGCCCCAAACATCCCGCGGGCCCGACGCGCCCCCCGGGCACTGAGGATCCGCTTCCCGCATCCCACCAAGATCACGCACGGCCGTGAGGCCGGCGGCGACACACGTTCGGGCGGCCGCCTCCAGGCGGCCGCCCAGTCCCAGGTGCACGTGCGCGTCGATGAGACCGGGGCTTACAAAAGCGCCGCCCAGCTCGACGACCCGGTCTCCCGGCTCCGGCTGCAGGGTGCCGCGTGCTACCACCACGCCGTCGTCGTAGCGCAGGTCGAAGATCCCCACATCGCCCCCGGCCTCCCGGCACGCACGCAGGAGGTAACTCAACGGTGACACCTCGCAGCGCCCGGGGCGGCCCGCGTCACTCCGGGGGCCGGTCCCAATCCATGGGGTTGGCGTCACCGGCACGGGCGAGCCGTACCAACGCATCCTTGTATTTCGAGTGGCGGAGACCGACGATCTCGACCACTATCTGCAAGAATCGCCAGAGATCCACACCGACCTGGTCGGGCGTGCTGTCCAGGTAGATCTGCCCGCTCGCGGCGCTACAGCCGGGCGTCTCCTTGAGTGCGTGAAAAACCGTCTTGCCGACCACAGGGTCCAACGACAGGTCCATACCCTGCGATTCCAGATAGAGCATGAGACCTCCACCGTCCGAGAAACGCACGGTCCGTCCGTCGGACGTGATCTGGACCACGACCGGACCCTTACCCGGGTACTCGAACGAGGTCTCGACCGCGAACCTGCCCGGCAGTCGCAGGCGCTCTACAGCAGACGCGTGCCCTACGGAGAGCGCGGCGAACTGATCGGCGGAGAGGGTCTCGAAACCGTCAGTCACCGGCGGCCGACGGCGGCTGCGTGGGCGCTTCAGCGTCGGGGGCGCTCGTGCCCGGAGCGGCCGATGTGGTCGCGTCAGCGGGCGCGCTCGCGGCCTCGGTTGCCTTCGCTTCCGCCGCTTTCTTGGCATTCTGCGCGGCAACCAGCTGATCTTCGAGCGTAGCCAGCTGCTGGAGCAGATCCTGGCGGGCGCCCTCGTCGGCCGAGCGACCCCGCGAACGATCCAACTCGAGATAGCCCAGCTTTCGGGCGGCTACATCCATCTGCCGCTCGAGCTGCAGCTCTTCCACCTTACCCTTGCCCTGCTCGATCACTTTCTGCGCCTCGCTTGCCACCTTAGCGACACCCTCACTGAGCTGGTTCATGAGTCCCATCCCGAGCTCCTTTCTACTTCGCTGCCGCGCTGCTGCGCTGGTAGACCGTGACACACTGAGGGTACCACGCAGCGGTCCGGCGGAAACCGTTACGAGAAGCGCTCGACCAGGGCCACCAGCAGAGGGGCGTAGAACAGCGCGGGAAGAAAGCTGGCTATGCGCACGGCGCGCAGGTCGAGCAGGCGCAGGCCTATGCCGAACACCAGGAGTCCACCCACCGCGGTCATCTCCCGGATCATGGGATCGGTCAACAGGTGTTGGAAGAGGCCGGCCCCCAGGGTCAACCCTCCCTGATAGATGAGCAGCGACAGCGCGGAGAATCCTACTCCCCACCCCAACGTCGCGGCGAAGCCGAGAGAAGCGAAGCCGTCGAGTACTGATTTCACGCCGAGGATCTGTAGATCGCCCCGCAGTCCGTCGGCCAACGACCCCAGGATGGCCAGCGGACCCACACAGAACAGCAGGCTCGCGGTGACGAACCCCGTGCTGAACGTGCTCGACCCGGAGGCCAGCCGAGATTGGAAGTAATCCCCCACCCGCTCGAGGCCACGCTCGAGGTGCAGAAGTTCTCCCGTGAGACCCCCCAAGAGCACCGCCCCCAGCACGATCATGAAGTTCTCGGTGCGGATGGCCATGCTGATGCCCAGCATGAAGGTGAGCAGGCCGAGACCGTCCATCACGGTGTCGCGCACACGCTGGGGCAGACGCGCGCCCAGGAACACACCCACAGCCGTGCCTATCAGCACCGCTGCGACGTTCATCAGGGTCCCGAGACCAGGCACAGGGACGCTCCTTGCAGCGGAGGGCTGAAGGGATAAGCTCGGCGCCCCAAGACTTCCGGCGCGGCCCACCACAGGCATCGGATGATATCATTCGCATCCGCGCGCAACGGGCCTGCTGTCGACGGGGCGTTGCTGTAACTGACCTCTGTGGCCCTCGAGACCCGGGAGACCTGAGCGTGGCGATAGTCGCTCCCTTTCGCGGCTGGCGATACGATTCTGCCCGAACGGGCGGCAGCTTGTTGGATGTCACTGCCCCTCCGTACGACGTGATCGGGCGCACCTTTCAGGACGAGCTCTACAAGATGAGCCCCTACAACGTCGTCCGGGTAGACCTCGGTAAGTCCGAGGAGTCCGACACCGACACCAACAACCGATACACCCGAGCGGCCGTCCAGCTCTCCGAATGGAAGAGCGCAGGCGTGCTCGTGCGCGACCCGCAACCCGGGGTCACAATCATCCGCGAATCGTACGTAGGTCCCGATGGGCGGGCCCGCGACCGCCGAGGCTTTCTGGCGGCACTCAAGTTGAGCGACTTCTCCGAGCGCATCGTGTTCCCCCACGAAGCCACGCTCTCAGGTCCTAAGAACGACCGCTTCCGGCTCATGAACGAGACGCGGATGAGCCTCAGCCCCGTCTTCCTGCTCTACTCGCTCCCCGGCGACGCTGTGATGGGCACGTGGGACGCCGTGACCGGCGAGACTCCTCCCGCGGCTTCCATGGTGGATCCCGTGGACACCACCACTAGCCTGTGGACGACTTCACATCCAAAGGTCCTGAGCGCCATCATCGAGCATCTGGCCGACTCGCCCCTTCTCATCGCCGACGGCCACCATCGCTACGAAACCGCCCTGCGCTACCGCGACGCCCGCCACGAGCATGGCGACGGGCCCGGCCCCTGGGACTACGCTCTGGTCTACCTCTGCAACATGGAAGACCCCGGCTTGGCTATCTTCGCCACGCATCGCATGATACGAGGCCTTCCGTCGGGCCTGATCGAATGCCTGCCGGACGCACTGAGGTTCTCCTTCTGGGTGGAGGAACTCACCGATGAATCGAGCTTGGCCCCCGAAGCGGTGCGCCACTTCCTCGACGCCCACGCCGACGAGGGAGGCGCCTTCGGCCTCTACCTCCCCGACCGCCACACGGCGTACGGTCTCACGCTGAAAGACAAGTACGCTCCGGAATCCAGCGCCGACGACGTGCACAGCGTGGCCTACCACCATCTTGACGTCGCTATCCTGCACAACGTCATCCTGCACGACCTGCTCTACATCACGCCGGATGACGTGGCCGCGGGCCAGCATCTCACCTTCTCGAAGAACTGGGGGCGGGCATTCGAGCGGCTCGACAAGGGTGACTCTCAGGCGGGTTTCTTCATGAACCCCGCGAAGCTGCCCCAGGTGACCGAAGTGGCGATGGGCGGGGAACGCCTCCCTCAGAAATCCACGTATTTCTACCCGAAGCTGCCCACGGGCCTGGTATTCTTCGACCTGGGAGTCTCCGAGCTGTAACTCCCTACCCGCCCGGCCGGCCCCGTGTGTGGACCGCGCGACGCGCGGGTTTGACGCGACTGCACCTGCGGCACCAGATAGACTTAGTCTAGGACTTAGTCTATAATCGACTCGACATTCCTACTATGCCGGAGCCGGAAATGTCCACCACCGTCAATATCCACGAAGCCAAGACCCAGCTGTCCAGACTACTTGTCCGAGTGGCCGGCGGCGAAGAGATCATCATCGCGAAGGCAGGGCACCCGATCGCGGTGCTTTCGCGCGTTCAACCCGCTCTGGAGCCCCGCACTCCCGGAGGCGACGGTGGAACGGTCATCATCTCCCCAGACTTCGACGCTCCCCTCGACGAGTTCAACCAGTGAGCGCCCGGGCGGCCGGTGGCCGATGAAGGCGCTGCTAGATACTCATGTGTTCCTCTGGTGGAACACCGACGATCCTCAGCTGTCGGGTCCCGCACGCGAGTTTATGCGACAAGAGACGAACGATCTGTACGTCAGCGCTGCGACGGCGTGGGAGATCGCGATCAAGGTGGGCTGCGGACGCCTCGCCCTCCCGCTCGCGCCGGAACAGTACGTGCCCGAGCGGATGTCCCTTCACCGCATGCACCCTCTGCCGGTGCTTCTCGCCCACGCCCTGAACGTGTCCGGCCTACCGCCGATCCATCAGGACCCGTTCGACCGCCTGCTGGTCGCTCAATGCCAGGTGGAGGGTCTTCCCCTGTTGACCGCCGACCGGCTCATCGCGCAGTACGATGTTGACGTGATCTGGTAACACGCACC
>CAZDGO010000128.1:0-1667 GCA_964504825.1 uncultured Gaiellales bacterium | reverse complement strand
GCACCGCTCATCACCCGTTGTGGCCGTTGTCCTCGATCGGCTCGATTCGCAGCGCCCGCCCCTGATCGTCGAGTTCGATCACGACGCCTTCCAGCCACACGTCGCCGGCGGCCGGTTCGAAGCGCACCGGCATCTGGCTGAGGAAGCGCTCCAGCACCAGCTCCTTCTTCACCCCGATAACCGAGTCCCGCGACCCGCACATGCCGACATCGGTGATGTAGGCCGTGCCCCCCGGCAGCACGCGCGCGTCGCCGGTGCGCACGTGGGTGTGGGTGCCCACGACGGCGCTTACGCGCCCGTCGAGGTGCCAACCCATGGCCACCTTTTCGCTGGTGGCTTCGGCGTGGAGGTCTACCAGCACGTTTCGCACCCCGTGGAGCTCATCGAGCGCCTCCTGTACGGCCTCGAACGGTGACCGGGCCGCGTTAAGAAACAGCTGCCCGCTCATGTTGACCACGCCCAGACGCCCCGCGGGCGTATCGACGACGATGACCCCGCGACCCGGATTGCTCGGCAAGAAATTGAACGGCCGCACGATGCGTGGATGCTCGTCGAGATAGCGATATATCTCCCGGTGGCGATAGACGTGGTTGCCGGTGGTGAGCACGTCGACACCGGCGGCGAAGAGCTCGTCGGCCACCGCCGGAGTGATGCCCACGCCTTGCGCCGCGTTCTCGCCGTTTGCCACCACCACGTCGGCGGCGTGACGCTCGCGCAGCGTGCGAAGCCGGCGCTCGAGCAGACTCCGCCCCGGCTTACCGACCACATCCCCGAAGAAGAGAACGATCACCGCGGGCCTCCCAGCACCGGTCCTGTCCGTCACGCCGACAGAAGTGTAGCGCACGCCCCCGTGGGACCAAGGTCCTATGGTATCGGCTTGGCGCCCCCTCGTAGCCTCGGAGTGTACCCGAATCCGATCGAAGGAGGATGCCGCCATGCGTACCCACCAACCCGCCCCCTACGAACGATGCGGTCCAAGGGGGGGACCATCGACCAGCCGACCCACCGCGGCGACACCGCCCCCCGGCGAGGGCGACGCCCGGCGGCCCCGCATGCTCATAGGGTTGGTGTTCGCGGCGGCCATCGCGGCCTTCATCGTGCTGGGAGCGCTCACCGCTCGGGCGACGGCGGTCGGCCGCGGGCGGCCGGCCGCGGCGACGGCGGTCATCCACATCCCCAGCATGTCGACCCCCTCGGTAGGCGTCCCGCTGGTGACCCTCCCCTGGGGCTCGGAGCCCGGAGCCGTCGGGCTGGCCAGGCCCCTCGAGGGACTGGCCCGGGGACCGGAGGCACTCGCGGTTGCCCCCGACGGCCGCATCACCATCCTCGACTCGGTCAACCACCGAGTGGTCACACTCGACTCGTCGGGGGCGTTCCTCGCCGCGCTGCCGCTCGATCTGTCGGCTCCCCGCTTCATCGCCGTCGACGACACCACCATCCACGTGCTTGACGCCGATGAAGATCGATCGCTTGTCAGCCTCAACTGGCGGGGTCAGATCGTCGCTGAAGAAACCGTGGACGCCGGCGACACGCCGGTCACCGGTATCTTCGCCCGCGAAGGGAAGGCGTACGTAGAGTGGGCACATGACCGCGTCGCCGCCGTTCAGACCGGCGCCCGCGGCTTCGCCGCCGCAGAGCCGGGGCGGCCCATGGGACCCCCGGGGCGG
>CAZDGO010000127.1:0-6684 GCA_964504825.1 uncultured Gaiellales bacterium | reverse complement strand
CGGCGCCGCCGAGGTCTGCCGCTTTGCCCGCCGTGGCATCGACGTCGTCGGTGGCAACGTACGTATTCCATGTGCTTGGCCGGCCCTGCGCGATCATATCCGGAGACAGCTGTGACATGCCGCCCACCGTGTGACCGTCAGAGTTGAACATCCGGTAGGTCATTCCCTCCGCGGAGGGAATACCCCTGGCTTCCAACTCCGGGGCCGAGGGTACGATATCGGTGTGGCCCCATCCAAAGAGGCCCTCATAGAAGGCCGACTGCCCATCGAAGTCACGCGCCGACAGATCGACCCAGTTGAACTCACCAAGCTTCGAACGTTCCATTTCGGGCCTCCATATTCATTTGTTGGGCACGTGATGTGCATACCTGTTTTTACCCATCCACGAGCGAACCTAACGGCGGAGGGCACGGGATGGGCGTCAAACGACATCGTGGAGTGGGGCAGTTCGTCCACCCGGTGAGGTGCAGAGAGAGGCGCGACGCCCCTAGGCGCTGCACCAATCGTAACCCCGGTTGTCTCGGTTCGTTTGTTCCACAGCAAGGCGCGGTCGGCGCCCTCTCGCAATGGGTGAGGAGGATTCTGATGGGAAGCAATAGGCATCACCAGCGGATGGTCACGGGTCTCGCGGCTGTCGCAATTTTCTTGTCGCTGGCATTCGGCATCTCGGCGGCCTGGGCTGCGGTGGCACAGAAGGCCCCAGGGTCCGGTGACGCCACCGTGGTCTTGAGCACCGACGCCACGATGTCCTCCACCGACCCGACAGAGCCCCCGACGACCGACACGACCGCCCCGCCGACGGACACGACCGACACGACCGACACGACCGCGCGCACCACCGACACGACGGAGCCGCCCGGGGAAGGCGACGGGTCTGGCGGGGATGATATAGAACTGCCGCTCCCCATCGAACTCAACGGCGACTGGTTCACGCTGAGCATCGAGAACGGTCTGATCACGCTCACCGTCCACAACGACGACGGCACTGACATGGTCACCGAGATCCCCGTTGACAACGCGACGAACCACGGCGAATACGTCAGCGCGCTGGCCAAGGCGGCTGAGAAAGCCAAGGGACACGGACAAATCGTGAGTCTGCTGGCCAAGTCCGACATCGGCAAGAAGAGCACGACCACCGACACGACCGCCCCGCCGACGGACACGACCGATACGACCACGGCACCGCCCACTACCACTAGCACGACCGGTACGACCGTCGGAGGCGAAGGTGGCGCCGCAGCCGCTGGGAGCGCCGTCACCACGGCCGTCCATGGCAACGACAAGAGAGTGGTCCATGGTAACGGCGGTGGCCAAGGCCAGGCCGGCGGTGGCTCCGCCAGCAGCAACGGCGGCGGCAACGGTAACGGCAACGGTGCCAGCCACGGCAACGGCGGGGGCGGCAACGGGCACTAGCTCAGGGTCGCCCCGATAGATGGGCGGGCAGCAGGTCACCCTGGCAACGCTCACCTACGCCGGCGGCAAGCTCAACCAATCCTTACCCGTGATAGACGAGTCACCATCGTTCCAAAGTTCGGAAAGATCCAACTGCACTGCGCTGGGGTATCATCGCAGGGAGGCAACCACGCCAACGCGGGGCGCTTCCCAGAAAACGCGCAAGGAGCAGAGGAACCCGACCGATGACCATCGACAGCCCCGCTATCCCCGCCCTCGCGGCCGAGAACCTGGTCAAGGTCTACGCCGGGGGCGCGCGGGCTCTCGATAGTCTGAAACTCGTCATCCCGCAGGGGTCCTTTTTCGGACTCCTGGGCCCCAACGGAGCCGGAAAGACCACCCTCATCGGAGCCGCCACCGGACTGGTCAGGATCTCGCCCGGGCATCTCTCGATCTTCGGCCTCGATGCTGTGGCCGACTCCGCCGCGGTACGCCGGCTCATCGGCCTGGCACCCCAGGAAGTGCACCTGGACCGGTTCCTCACGACACGAGAAGGGCTTGTCTACCACGGTCGCTACTTCGGCATGACGAAGAGGGAGGCCGAGTCACGAGCCACCGAGCTCCTCGCCGTCTTCGACCTCTCCGAGAAGGCCGGAGTCCACCCCAACCGGCTCTCGGGAGGAATGCGACGACGCCTGCTGATCGCCCGGGCACTTATGCACCATCCGCGGCTCCTCGTGCTCGACGAGCCCACGGCCGGCGTGGATGTCGAGCTGCGGCACGAGCTGTGGCGCTACCTGACTCGCCTCCACCAAGAGGAAGAGGCCACCATCCTCCTGACCACGCATTACATCGAGGAGGCCGAGGCGCTTTGCGAACGCATCGCCTTCATCCGTGCCGGCCGCATCGTGGCGGAGGGAAGCCCCGCCGACCTGCGAACGCGATACGGGGGAGAGCGGCTGGAAGACGTCTACCACACACTCATGGGCCCGACGTCCGACGGCGCGACCGAACAGGCCGAAGACGCCCCGGGCGAGAGAGCGTACGCTCCGACCGCCCGTTCGGCGCACGCCGCAATCGCCCCGACGCTCCGCGACCTCACCCTGGTGCAGCGACGAGGCACCGTCGCCCTCGCGGGACGGGAAGTGCGCCGGGTATTGACACTCTGGTCGCAGACCATCCTGCCGCCGGTCCTCACCGCTCTCCTCTACCTGCTGGTGTTCGGAGGCGCCCTGGGTGCCCGGGTGCGCCAAGTGGAGGGCGTCGACTACTTGAGCTTCATCCTGCCCGGTCTGGTGGTGATGACCGTGGCGGGCCAGGCCTTCGCGAACAGCGCCACCAGCCTTTTCCAGGCGAAATACGAGGGCCACATCGAGGACGTGCTCAGCAGTCCCATGGCCGCCTGGCGCATGACGCTGGCTTACATGGTGGGGAGCCTGGTCCGTGCGGGCATCGCGGGGGCCTTGCTCATCGTGATCGCCACACCCTTCACGGGCCGCATGCACGAGCCGGCCCTTGCGCTCGTGAGTTTGGGGCTGACCGGCATCCTGTTCGCCGCCCTGGGCGTGGTCACCGGGATCTGGGCCGAGAGCTTCGACCAGTTCTCGTTCGTAGCCAATCTGGTAATCGCGCCCCTGACGCTGGTGGCCGGTGTCTTCTACTCGGTGCAGTCTCTCTCAGGCATCTGGGCCTTCATGACCCGCCTCGACCCCATCTACTACCTGGTGGCGACAGCGCGCAACGGTTTCGTCGGCCTCCGCGAGGCACCGGTCGCCCTATCGCTGCTTGTGGCCGCGGCCGTGGCCGCCGGGCTCATCTCCCTAGCCACGTTGATGCTGGCGAAGGGCTGGCGCTTGAAGCCATAGGAACCGCCGGTTTGCCTGCACTTTCCGGGATGTGCGCTAGATACGCGCTGTCGGCACATGCAATCTCTCTTCGCCGGGCGCTCGCCCGGTGGAGAGCCTCTCCGTCTCCTCCATACGGCCACCACGACGTCATGCACAGCGGAATCCAGACGGCGATCCGAGGGCCTTGGGCGCGCGTTGCGTGACGGCCGCCACCGCCGGACAGGCCACATTGACCGAAGCGCTCTCTGATCTAGGCCATCTCAAGATCGCCACGAACATGGTGTGGGTGATCTTCGGGGTGGCGGATGCACGCGGCAACTGAGTCACACCGCTACCTCGATGACCTCCTCGTCGCTCGAGGGAGGTATGGGCTCAATGTGATATGTGTCCCACGCGACGCGTCCGGGTAAGATAGGACGAATGCCGTCGAGGATGAGGTGAGCGAGCATGAGGCACGTTCTCGCAAGAGGAGCACACGCCGAATCCCCTGAGTCCATCACCTCCGCCCGCTTCTCCCCGTCAGGAGCCACGACGCCGACAGCCATGCGCTCACGGCTCCTTGCCCTTGCCGCCGCACTACTCCTGGTGCTGGCGCTCGCCGGGCCGGCTGTGGCCGCCCAGCCCTTCCGGCTCAATGACCAGGTCACCGACCAGGTGGACGCCCTCAGAGAACGTGAGGCGGAGGTGCGGGCCGCCCTCGACACGCTGCGTCGCGAGGACAACGTGCAGCTGTGGGTCGTCTATGTCGACTCCTTCGAGGGAATCAACGCCAAGGAATGGGCTGATGACGCGGCGAGGCTGAGCGATCTTGGTCTCAACGACATGCTTCTCGCAGTGGCCACCGGGGATCGTGCGTACGCCTACTCCGTCGATCAGGAGTTCCCGCTCTCCGACAGTCAGCTCGCAGGGGTGGCCACCACCGCCATAGAACCGACCCTTGCGGAGAACGACTGGGCTGGGGCAGTCGTAGGCGCCACCGCCGGCATCTCCCGGACCCTCGGCGTCGGTCAGGTCACGCCGCCTACCGCCACCCCCGCCGAGCCCACGCCGTCGGCAGGCGGGTCAGTATGGCCGTGGGTCCTGCTCATAGGCCTCGGAGCCGCGGCGGTCGCCGTCTACCTGTGGCGGCGCTCTCGCCGGGACCGCGCCGCGCCGGCTCCCGTCGGGACCGCGTTAGAGAGCACAACGGCCGCGGAGAGCGAGTATGCGGCCCTCTCAAACGAGGAGCTCTCGCGGAAGGCAGCCCGGCTCCTGTTGGAGACGGACGACGCCGTCAAGACCAGCGAGCAGGAAGTGGGCTTCGGGGAGGCACAGTTCGGCGCCGAGCTGGCGGCGCCCTTCGCTGCGGCGGTCGAGGCCTCCAAGGCCGACCTGGCCAAGGCCTTCGAGCTGCAGCAGCAACTGACCGACGCCGAGCCCGAAGACGCGACGACCAGGCGGGAGACGCTGCTCGAGATCGTCCGACTGGCCGATATCGCCAGCGACCGCCTCGACGCCGAGTCGGCCACGTTCGACCAGTTCCGCGACCTGGACCGCAACGCGCCTCAGGTCCTCTCGGCGCTCGAGCAGAAGATTGAAGGCCTTGCCCGGCGCCTGCCGCAGGGTCAAGCCACGCTCACTGGTCTCCAGGGGACCTACGTCCCCGCCGCGGTCGCGAGTGTGGCCGACAACATCAAGCAGACCGAAGAGCGCCTGGAGTTCTCCCGGAGTCACGTCGCCGCCGCACAGACCGACGTAGCAGCCGGCAACGCCGGCATGGCGATTGCCGACCTGATCGCGGCCGAAGGAGCTACCGGCCAGGCCGCCCAGCTCCTCGACGCCCTCGACCGCCTGGGCAGCGACCTCGCCCAGGCAGCCGACAAGATCCGCGCGGTGCTCGGGGAGACCGAGCGCGACCTAGCCGAAGCGCGTGCGCTCAGTGCCACCAAGCCCTCCCTGGCCGCTCCCACAGCTGAGGCTGCAGCCGCCGTTGCGCTGGCCAGACAGGCCGCCTCCCCCGAGGGAGGCCGGGATCCCCTCGGCGCGCTCCGCCGGCTCGAGGACGCCGACGTGGCCCTCGAGTGGGCCCTCGTAAATGCTCGCGACGCCGAGCAGAAACGGCAGCGCGCGGGCGCCGCTCTGGAGCAGACGCTCCTCGCCGCCCGCTCCGAGATCGCCGCAGCCGAGGACTTCATCGCGACTCGGCGGGGCGCGGTCGGCGGCAGCGCGCGGGCCTCATTGGCCGAAGCCAATCGCCTCTACCAGAAGGCCGTGGCGGGCCAAGGCACAGACCCTCTCACGGCGCTCAAGGACGCGGAGGCCGCCGATGCTCTCGCCCAACAGGCGCTGCGATCGGCTCACGCCGACGTCGGCGGCTATGAGGTGCCGGGTGCCGGCTCCGTGCCCACCTCTGCCGAAGGCGGCATAGGAGGTTTCGCCGGTGCGCTGCTCGGCGGCATCCTCATCGACGTCCTCACAGGAGGAGGGGGCATGATGGGCAGGGGGGGCAGGAGCTGGCCAGGCTCCTTCGGCGGGGGATCGCTCGGCCCGGCGAGCTTCGGCGGCCGAGGCACCCGCGGACGCCGGGGCGGCGGCGGCAGGTTCTGACACAGGTAGTCCCACCACACGGAAAGGAGAGTCCAAGCCATGGCCCTGCAATCGATTTTTGGTCGGATCTCGCAACTGGCAAAGGCCAACCTCAACTCCCTCATCGACGCGGCTGAAGACCCCGAGAAGATGATGGACCAGATGATCCGCGACTACACCAACGGCATCGCGGAAGCGGAGGAAGCCGTCGCCCAGACGATCGGCAACTTGCGCATGATGGAAGAGGACGCGCAGGAGGCCGGCAACGCCGCATCCGAGTGGGGAGCAAAGGCCGCGGCGGCGGCCAGGAAGGGGCAGGAGCTGGGGGCGGCGGGAAGTGCAACCGAGGCTGACAAGTTCAACAACCTTGCCCGGATCGCCTTGAAGAAGCAGATCGACTACGAGAACGACGCCCGGGAGCTTGCGCCGCAGATCACCCAGCAGAGCGAGGTGGTAGCCAAGCTCAAGACCGGCCTCGACCAGATGCACGTGAAGCTGGACGAGTTGAAGACCAAGCGGACCGAGCTGGTGTCGAGGGCGAAGATGGCCGAGGCCCAAGCGCGGGTCTACGACAGCATCAAGAGCATCGACCTCACCGACCCCACCAGCGAGATCTCGCGCTTCGAGGACAAGATCCGCCGGGAGGAGGCCAAGGTGGCGGGTCAGACCGAACTCGCCGCGTCATCGCTGGACGCGCAGTTCGAAGGCTTGGAGAACGAGGCCGAGAACGCCGAGGTGGAAGCGCGGCTGGCCGCCCTCCGCACCGGGACCAGCTAGACCGTCCCACGCGCGGGGCCGTGCCCGTCGGCCTCGGCTTGGCCCGACCGGCGAGCCGCCGTTACCCGCGCGCTCGGCGCTCAGCTGCTACCTGCTCAGGGCG
>CAZDGO010000126.1:0-6699 GCA_964504825.1 uncultured Gaiellales bacterium | reverse complement strand
GCCAGGTGCTGCAACAGGCCGGGTACGGCGACCGCATTCTGCACCGCACCGGCCACAGCCTGGGCGAAACTGTGCATGGCAACGGCGTCCACCTGGACGACTACGAAACGCATGACGACCGCCGGGTACTCCCGGGAACGGGCTTCACGGTCGAGCCCGGACTCTATTTCGATACCTTCGGAGTGCGCACTGAGATTAATGTGTACCGTGGCGAACGCGAGGCACTGGTAACGGGGCCGCGGCAGACCGACATCGTGACGCTGCTGTGAATCGAGAAAGGCTTCTGGAGGAAGTGATGTCCAATCGAAAGTCGATGTTTTTTTACGCGCTGCTGTTCGTGCTCGCCGGGACCATGGTCGGCCTGGTGATCGCGTCACGTCTCGATCTCGCGCCGAGCTCGTCGGCGCAGACGGTCGCCGCGCCGCCCATGAACAGTGCGCCCATCACGGGTCCTCTGACCTCGACGACGTTTCGTGAGGTGGCGAAGACCGTTACGCCTGCTGTCGTGAACATCCGGACGGAGTCCCGGCAGCGCACGCAGGATCTGTCGGACTTCTTCGGCGGGGGTGGTGGCGGGGGCAACGACCTGCTGGAGCGCTTCTTCGGTCAGCCGGCTCCCGGCACCGGAGGCGCCCCGCCGCAGGGACGCGGACAGGGACAGGGCCAGCGGCCGCCGCGTGAGCAGGTCGTCCAGTCCGCGGGCACCGGATTCATCATCGACAAGTCGGGTCTCATCCTGACCAACAACCACGTCGTCGAGGGGGCGTCGAAGATCGCGGTCACCTTGTACGGCGAGGACGAGGATCAGGAATACGAGGCGCGCGTCGTAGGGCGTGACGAGCTGACCGACAGCGCGCTCATCGAGCTGACCGAGAAGCCCGACCACGAGCTGCCAGTCGTGCGATTTGGCGACTCGTCGCAAATGCAGCCCGGGGACTGGGTCATGGCGATGGGCAATCCCCTGGGGTTCGAGTACTCGGTGACCGTCGGAGTGGTCAGCGGGAAGGGCCGCTCCCTTCCCCAGAACAACTTTGGCGACTTCATCCAGACCGACGCCGCCATCTATCCGGGCAACAGCGGCGGCCCGCTGTTCGATTTGGCCGGCGAGGTGGTCGGGGTCAACACGGCGGTGATCCCCGACACCAATCTGGGGTTCGCCGTGCCCATAAACTCGGCGAAGGATATCCTGCCGCAGTTGCTCGAGAAGGGCAAAGTGGTGCGTGGATATCTGGGGGTGAGCATCAACGACGTGACCGACCTGGCCCAACCTGCGAAAGGAGTCGACACGGGGGCGGCGATCATGGAGGTGCACGCCAGTACGCCCGCCGAGCAGGCCGGTCTCAAGGTGAGTGATGTCGTGGTCGCGTTCGACGGGAAGCCCGTGGCTACAGCGGCGGAACTCACCGACCTGGTGACCCGCGTCAGTCCGGGCGCCAGAGTCACATTGGGGATAGTGCGCGACGGGAAGTCGATGAACGTGGATTTCGTGGCCGGCGCGTTGCCGGCCTCGTGGGAGTAACCGGTCTTCATGCCTCTTCAGGCTGCTCTGCGGCTTTGCGTTGTGAGCGCCGCGGCCGTCGATCTAGGACGTGATTCCGAGGATGTCCTCGATACGGCCCTCGCGAGTGGAGCCACTTCTGTGCGGCTGGCCCTTCCGGGCGTAGCCACCGTGGGAGTGGTGTCGCGGGGGGCGGTGTTGGTCGAGCGCGCCCGTGACCGCGGGATACTGTTCTTTGTCGAGGATGACGCGCCGGCGGCAACGGCACTCGGGGCAGACGGAATGCACTTCAGCGGTGTGGACTGTGCCCCGCGGGCCGGGCATCTGGCTTTGGGCGCGGGTAAGGCGGTGGGCGTGACGGTCTCCTCGGTTATCGAGGCCGTGCAGGCGGCCGCCGAAGGCGTGGACTATCTTGAAGTGGGGCCGGTCTTCACCGGTCCGGGGCCCGTGGGACTCGACGCTCTGACCGCTATCTGCGCGAGCGTTGACCAGCCGGTGGTCGCGGCGGGTGGCATGGCGCCCCTGCTGGCGGCCGACGCGATCAGAGCCGGCGCCGTGGGCATCGTAGTGGGTGACGAGGTGGCCCGCGCCGAGGACATGGAAGAAGCCTGCTTGCGATTCCGGGCCGCGGTCGAGCAGGCTCTGACGCTGCGGGTCTAGCACCCACGTGATGAGTTCTCTCGAGCACTGGCTGGTGCAGGGCCTGACCGAATACGGTCTGCTGGCCATCTTCCTCACCATGATCCTGGAGAGCGCCTGCATCCCCATTCCCAGCGAGATCGTCGTGCCCTACGGCGGCTTCCTGGCGGCGCAGGGACACGTGGCTCTGTGGCAGGTGATCCTCGCCGCCACGTTGGCCAACCTGATCGGATCCAGCCTGGCATACGCGGCCGGAAGATACGGCGGGCGAACTCTCATCGTACGCTACGGCAGATATGTCTTCATCTCGGCACACCATCTGGACAAGGCGGACGAGTGGTTCCAGAAGCGGGGAGAGATGACCGTGTTCGTCACTCGGATGATGCCCGGGGTGCGCACGATCATATCGGTGCCGGCGGGAGTGGCCCGTATGCCGTTCGTGCGGTTCGCCGTCTACACGTTCCTCGGCGCCCTGCCGTGGAACGCGGCGCTCGCCTATCTGGGCTACGCGTTCGGGGCCAACTGGGAGCGCCTGCAGGAGTACTTCTCCCGCTTCAACTGGCTCGTGTGGGCTCTGCTCGCGTTGGCTGTCGCAGCAGCGGTGGTGTGGAAGTGGCGCGGCGCGCGCGCTTCACGTGCGACTGCCACAGACCACGAAGACTGACCTGCCGGGTCGAAGTCTGCAGGTTCCTTCTTCCGTGCCGGTGTGAGTTTGTTATACAGTAGGTACATCGTGCCCGCACCGGCGGATAAGGGTTGCCGGGCTTGGTTACTAACGAGGAGGAGATCATGCGTAAGGCAAGCCTGTGGCTCGCCGCCCTGGCTGTCGTGGTGTTCGTGTTTGGTGTGATGGTGTTCGCTGGTTGCGGCGGCACGACGACCACCACGGCTGTCGAGCCCGGCACCACTGTAGCGCCCGACACTACCGTTGCGCCCGCCGAGACTACCAGCAGCGTTGCGGCCGCCGACTACACGCTCGTCCAGCCGGGCAAGCTGGTCGTGGGTTCCGACACCACGTTCCCCCCGATGGAATCCATGAACGGAACCGTGGCTGAGGGCTTCGACGTCGACTTGATGGGCGCCATCGCCCAGAAACTCGGCCTTCAGATGGACTTCAAGACGGAGATCTTCGACACGTTGATCCCGACACTGAAAGCCGGCGGCAAGTTCGACATCATCGCTTCCTCCATGACCATCACCGATGAGCGGAAGAAGGAGATCGACTTCTCCGACCCGTACATCGATTCGAACCAGTCCATCGCTGTGATGAAGAGTACGAACATCAAGGATCGGGCCGGCCTCGCGGGCAAGAAGATCGGCGTTCAGTCGGGCACCACCGGTGAAGCGTGGGCCAAGGAGAACCTGACCGACTCCACGCTCGTTCCGTTCGACACCACCACCAAGGCGTTCTCGTCTTTGCAGGCGGGGAACGTAGCCGCCGTCGTCAACGACCTGCCTGTTAGCGCGTACATCGTCAAGAGCGACTCGGCGCAGGCCATGGCCATCATCGAGGAGATCCCCACGGGTGAGCAGTACGGCTTCGCTGTTGCGAAGAGCAATCCCGGACTACTGGCTGCGGTGAACAAGGCCCTCGCCGATCTCAAGGCCGACGGGTCCTACCAGCAGATCTACGACACGTGGTTCGCTACGGGCCAATAGTCATCGCGTGTGCGTCGTCGGCCCCCGCCACGGCCGGGGGCCGACGACGGGCGTGCGGCCCCCCTACCGGGCACCGCACGCCGCACGGAAAGCAAGACCTGACGGGGAGACCGATGAATCGATCATGGGCGTGGACCCGACGGTGCGTACGCACCGTCGGTGTCGTGTCGGGGTTGGTAGCGGGCGTACTCCTACTGCTACTGCCTGCTTCGGCCGGCGCCTTCAGCACGGCCAGGGTCACCGTAAACGAGCAGTTCGGCGGCGTACCCACCCGATTCACGTTCGAGGGGATCACCGACCCCGGCGCTCCGCTGACCGAGCTCGATCTGACCTTCCCCGAGGGCTTCGATCTGTCGAAAGCACGCACCGACGCGCTTACCCTCGAAGGGCTCACCCGTGTCCCCGTCACGCCTGAGGTCTCGATCGCAGGCCAAACGGTCAGGCTGGCGTTTCCCACGCCGGTGGCTCCAGAGAGCACTGTTCGCGTGCGCATATTCGATGTTCTGACGCCCGACAAGGGTGGGTCGTATGCCGTGCGCGCCACGTTCACAGCGGGAGGGACGGCGCAAGAGGCGCCCGACCTCGCGTTCAGCTACAAGACGACCACCCGCGCCGATGCGTTGGCCCGCTGGCTCGACACGCAGGGGTGGGTGACTTCGTTCACGTCGATCAAATTCTTCGACATCTTTCTGAAGCCGCAGCTCATCGTGCGCGCGGTCCCTCTGCTGCTCTGGGGCTGGGGACTATCGATCGTTCTCGTGCTGATCGCATTCCCTGTCGCCATCGTGATCGGCCTCTTGTGGGCCTTCGCGAAGATGTCGAAAGTGGCGCCACTCCGGTGGCTGGCGGCCACGTATATCGACGTCATCCGGGGTACGCCGCTCTTCCTGCAGATCTTCATCGTCTTCATCGGGTTGCGTACAGTGGGCGTGCGGACCAGCGACTTCTCGTCCGCCGTTTTCGTCCTAGGACTGAACAGTTCGGCGTACTTGGCCGAGATCTTCCGGGCGGGCATCCAGTCGATCAACAAGGGACAGATGGAGGCCGCGGTGTCCCTGGGTATGAACTACCTGCAGGCCATGCGGTATGTGATCATCCCTCAGACGGTCAAGCGGGTCTTGCCGACGATGACCTCGGAGTTCATCCTCCTGTTCAAGGACACCGCCCTCTTCTCGGCTGTGGGGATCTTCGAACTGATGCTCAGAAGCAACAACTTCGTCGTGCGCGTCGGCAACTTGACGCCGTACATGGTGGCGGCGGCGTTCTACCTCATCGTGACCATACCGCTGATCCACTACGTCGGCCGGCTCGAACGTCGACTGGCTGTCTCCGAGGGTGGGCAGGTCTCGGGAGGGCGTAGACGGCGCGGCGTGCCCCCACCCCCAGCGTCTGCACTGGAGGTGGAGTGATGGCAGGCCCGGGGATCATCCGCGTCGAGGATCTGCATAAGGCCTTCGGGGACGTCGAAGTGCTCAAAGGCGTCGACTTGGAGATCGCCAAGGGGGAGGTGGTGGTCATCCTCGGTCCGTCGGGTAGTGGGAAATCGACGCTGCTGCGTTGCGTCAACCGTCTGGAGGAATCCACGGGCGGCAAGATCTTCTTCGAAGACGTCGAAGTCACCAGCCCTCGCACCGACGTGAGAAAAGTGCGCGAGAAGGTGGGGATGGTGTTCCAGAGCTTCAACCTGTTCCCTCACCTGACAGCCAAAGGCAACGTGATGCTGGCCCAACGGCGCGTGCTCAAACGATCGAAACATGACGCCGAGGAGAAGGCCATCGAGCAGCTCACCCGGGTCGGGCTCGCGGACCGCATCGATTACTATCCCGCCCAACTCTCCGGGGGCCAGCAGCAGCGCGTAGCGATCGCACGCGCACTTTCGATGGACCCGCACGTCATGCTGTTCGACGAAGTCACGTCGGCGCTCGACCCTGAGTTGGTGCGCGGCGTGCTGGACGTGATGAAGTCCCTGGCGCGGGGCGGCATGACCATGATGGTAGTCACCCATGAGATAGGGTTCGCGCGCGATGTTGCTTCCCGGGTCATTTTCATGGATGACGGGGTGATCATAGAGCAGGGTCTGCCTCAGGAGGTGTTCGACAATCCCAGGTCCGACCGGACGAAGGATTTTCTCGGCCACATCCGCTAGACGGGGCACACGCGTACGACGACCCGGCGCTATACTGCTTGGCCATGATCATCCCGGGACCTACGTATGTCTATTGGGGGGGCGACAGCCTCTACGTCAACCTCACCAGCCGGTGCTCCGCCGCGTGCAGCTTCTGCCTGCGCGAGGGCGGCTGGGAGGTCTACGGCTACGACCTGCGCTTGAATCTCTCGCAGGAACCTGAGGCCCATGACGTACTAGAAGCGCTCGAACGGGCCTTTCTCGACGGAGCGCCCACCGAGGTGGTTTTCACCGGGCTGGGTGAACCTACGTTGCGGCTCGACGTCATGCTGGCCGTGGTCGATTGGTTGCGCACGCGGCGTCTGCGCTCGCGGCTGGACACCAACGGCCACGCCGCCCTTCTCCACCCGGGCAGGGACGTGGTGGCCGAACTGGCCAGCGCCGGCCTGTCGGCGGCGTCGGTGAGTCTGAACGCCCACGAAGAAGCCACGTACGACCTGCTCTGCAGCCCGATATTTACGCATGCGTTTCGGGCGGTCACGCGCTTCATCCGGGAGGCTGTCGACGCCGGAATCGATGTCACCGCTACGGTACTCGACCTGCCCGAAGTCGATCTGGAGGCGTCGGCGGCTATCGCCGCCGACTTGGGGGCGGTTTTCCGAGTGCGGCGTTACATTGAGCCCGGCACGCGGCTCGGCAGCCCGCACACGCCCTCCGCCGACGTCTCACCAGGGGCTGCCCGTCAGCGCTCGGCGCGGGGTTCTCGATGACCGCCGCT
>CAZDGO010000125.1:2336-6710 GCA_964504825.1 uncultured Gaiellales bacterium | reverse complement strand
CCGCGCCCCTCACGCCGGCCGAGCTCGATGAGCTGCTGGCCGATCCGCTCTGTCTCGGTCTGGGGGAGTCCTATTGGAGCAACGCCCTTCTACCCGGCGCCCAAGGCGTTAGGGTGCGGGAGTCTATCGCTAGAACGTTGGCGGCGGGAAAGGTGGCCGAGGGCCACACCGCCGGAGCCAAGGGAGCCCGCCTCGACGCGTATGCCGCCCTGGGGGTCTCCTCCTGCCATGAGCCCATCTCGGTGGAGGAAGCCCTCGAGGTGTACCGACGCGGCTTGTTCGTAATGCTACGACAGGGTGGCATCCGTCGAGACCTGGAGACCATGCGGCCCCTCTTCGACATGCCTCTCGACTTCCGTCGTTTCGGCCTGGTAACCGATAGTGTCGACCCGGAGCGGCTGGCGACGTGGGGCTGCCTCGACGAGGTGGTCCGCGAGGCCCTCGCCCTGGGGATCCCGCCTCACATCGTCTACCGCATGGCGAGTACCAACGTGGCCGAGCACTTCCGGTTGGAGAACGATCTGGGCTACCTGGCGCCGGGCCGGTGGGCCGATCTGGTGGCCATCCCAGCACCCGACGTCTTCCGCCCGGTGTTCGTCATGGTGGGGGGGAAGGTGGTCTTCGATCGAGGCCGGGTGCTGGCGAGCCCGCGTCCGGTGTCGGTGGCGCCTGAGCTGCTGCACACGCTCGGTGTCGATCCCGAGAGGGCTCTGGCCCTCGCCGGTCCGCCGCCCTCGCCGCCGATCACCGGCACCGTGCGGGTGGTGGAACACGTCACCAACCTGGTCACCCGCGAGGCCGTCCTCACGTGCGAGGAGGCCGCCGCCACCGATCTCGTGCCCGTACTCGCCCTCGAGCGCACGCGGGGCGAGCAGGCTTTTTGGGGCCTGCTCAAGGGCTTCGGCCTCCGCGAAGGGGCATACGCCACCAGTACCGCCTGGGACACCCCCGACCTCCTGGTCGTGGGTCGCGATGGCCTCTCCGTGCGGACGGCGCTGTCACGCCTGGTGGAGATCGGTGGCGGAGTGGTCTTCGCCCGCGGGGCCGACGTGGTGGCCGAGTCAAAGGAGCCCATCTGTGCGGTGGCCTCCCTGGACACCGCCGAGCGGGTGCGCGCCGACCTCCGCGCCGTCGCGGACGCCCTTCACCAGGCCGGGGTGCCCTGGGACGACCCACTCTTGGCCGTGGACACTCTCACCACTCCCGCCATCCCGCATCTGCGGGTGACGCACCGCGGCTACGTGCGCCTGCGCGACCGGGCCCTGCTACCCGTGGAGGGGTGACTACCCCAAGCGGATGTCGAAATTTCATTCCTCATTCAAAGCATCCAAGAACAGCTCTACCGCCTTCGGGTCAAAATGCGTCCCGGCCGCCGAGCGGATGTGTTCGAGCGTCTTCTCTTCGGTCCAGGCTTCACGATACGGGCGATCACTGCGGAGCGCGTCCCACACGTCTATTACGGCGAAGAGGCGCGCTGCCAAGGGGATCTGTTCGCCCGCAAGCCCGCGCGGGTAGCCGGTGCCGTCCCAGCGTTCGTGGTGGCAGTAGGGGATGTCAAGCGCCGGGCGCAGGTAGGTGATGGGCGCGAGCAGGTCGTAGGCCAACTGCGGGTGGCGGCGCATGATGCCCCACTCCTCCTCGTTCAGCGGCCCCGGCTTGAGTAGGATGCCGTCCGGCACCCCCATCTTGCCAATGTCGTGCAAAAGCGCTCCGCGGCGCACATGCACGAGCTCAGCATCGCCGATGCCCATGATTCGTGCCAGGCGTATGGTCATCTCGGTGACGCGCAGGGTGTGGCCTTCGGTCTCTTTGTCGCGCAGGTCAAGGGCGTGTGACCAGCCTTCGATGGTGGCGTCATAGGCCAGGGCGAGATCGAGGTTGGAGCGTTGCAGTCGATCGAAGAGTTGCGCGCTGTCAATGGCGATGGCGGCCTGCCCGGCGAGCGTTTCGAGGAAATCCAACCGTTCCGACGGGGCATGTGGGGGGGAGCGGTAGAAGACTTCCAGCACGCCGACTACCTGCCCTTTAGCGATGAGCGGCACGGCGTAATAGGCGGCAAACCCCTCGCGGGCCCAGAGCGCCGCAAACCGCGGACTGTCTTCTATCCGCGCGGGATCACCTACGTGAACAGCGCGACGCTCCAGCGCGGCGCGCCCGGCGAAACTCTCGCCCACACGGATGTGCGCGCTCTCCGCGGCGCGCGTGCGGAAGCCGCGTCCCGCGGCGTACCCCAGCGTTTGCAGGTGTCGGTTGAGTAACAACACGCTGGCGGCATCTACTTTCAGTTGCGTGAGAACGTGCTCCAGCAGGATGTCGAGCGTCACGCGTAAGTCCGTGCTGACGCTGATGGCCTGGTCAATATGGTGCAAGGCCTGCAATTGATCGAGGTGGCGGTTGGTCTCTTCGTACAGGCTCATGCGGTGCAGCGTCGCTCCGCCCATATCCGACAGCGATGCGAGCAGCCTCACCTGCTCAGGCCTGACTGGATGCCCCAGTGGCACGCTGATGGTCACAGCACCCATCGTGACCTCGCCGGTGCGGATGGGCAGGCAGATTCCACCCCCGCCTGCGGGGGTCAGATCGGCAACCGGTTGACGAAGCAGAGGATCGCGGGCCAACTCCGCCGAGACGTGCACCTGTCCGCTGGCGAAGACCGTACCGGCGATGCCCTCGCCGGACTGCATTGGAGTCAAGGCAAATGATTGGAACCAGCCGCGGGCGCCGACGGCGCGCAGTTCGTCGTTGTCCGCATCGTACAGCCAGATGATGCCGGCGTCGGTTTCCATTGCGGCCAGCATTTCGTCCAGCAGAATGGGCATGGCTTCGTCGCGCGTCTGTGCCGTACGCATGGCCGTCGAGACGTTGTGCATGGCTTCGAGTTCGGCCAGTCGTTGGCGCAGAGCTTCTTCCGCCTGCTTTTGGCCGGTGATATCAAGATGTTGAATAACAACGTGGCTTACGTTGCCATCCTCGCTCAATATAGGAAAAGCCCAGTTCCTATACCATGCGCTCCTATATTCCTCAACTTCTATTCCTTGGGAACTCGCTGCAAGTTCAATATCAAACAAGACTTCCCATTCCGCAGTCTTTCGCTCGTAGAATACGCGCTCCAAATATGGAATAATACCGCCCCGCTTGAGTGCTTCGTCCTTGAATATATTGTAGACCTTGCCCTCAATATTCTCAGGTGCTACACCAAACAGCCCACCAAGTTTGGGATTGATTCTCTCACACCACCCATCACAATCAAGTATCTGAGTGCTTACAGAGGATTGCATAAACAGCTGCTCGGAAAGGGTCTTCTGAGCGGATAGCTCATTCTCCGTCCGTTTGCGCTCCGCTAATGCCTTCGCCAAACCGATATTGGCGAAACTGAGCGAGGAAATCATGTTTGCAAGTTGTGCATAGAAGAGCAATGCCGTATCTATTGTTGCTCTGCTCCACGTGGGCACACGTCTGACGGCGGCCATATATTCCTGCTCGTCGAAGCCGTACTGTGCAGCTTGTGAACGGAAGATTTCATCGTTAGGCTTTTCGCCCTCATAGAAAAACTGGCCCGTAAAGAGATTGCCAATGTGCCTGCCATCTACTAATAATGGCGTAGCATTATCCCAGAGATTGTTCTTACATAGGTAGGACTTGAATTGCCCTGGAGAGATATCCTTTGTAAGCGTGGTATCGCATTCTATGCAGTTCCTGAGAGTCTCGGGATGCACACGATGAAACTTTGTGCAGATGTCCTGCCAGCCGGTGGCAACAAACACTCGACCCTGTAGATCAATAATTGCCACGGGAACGCCGGTGAATGTATAGAAATTATCCGTCATGGTTTGGATGGCGGCGGTATCAATTATGTCCGCAAGGTCAAGTTTACCGATGTCACCCTCAGAAGAAAGGAGGGTGTTGAGCTTTTTCTGCGTACGTTGTTTGCTCTCCCGCAGTTTCTCCTCGGCGTGCTTGCGGTGGGTGATGTCCTGTAAGAACACCACCAGACGCCCGCCTTCGATGGGCCGGTACTGGACGCTGACCTCTACGTCAAAAACGCTCCGGTCCTTGCGGCGGTGTTGGGACTCAAAACGATCCTCGCCCTGCGCTATGGTCCTCTGGAAGTGCGCGGCGGTGTCATCGTCCGTTTCTGTGGCCTCGAGGTCAGGAATGCGCATGGCCAGCAGTTCCCGTTCGCTGTAGCCACTCATGCGGCAATAGGTCTCGTTGACTTCTAGCAGGTGCCCGTGCGTATCCGTCATCCAGAAGCCGTCCATGGCCGTCTGGAGAATCGTCCGGTGTCTCTCCTCGCTCTCTCGCAGTGCTCCTTCCGCCTGCCTGCGCATGGTGATGTCGCGGGCAATGCCTTCGATGGCGAGCAAGGCTCCG
>CAZDGO010000125.1:0-2236 GCA_964504825.1 uncultured Gaiellales bacterium | reverse complement strand
AGGAGTTGCAGGGCGCGCAGACCGCTGAAGTGCGGCAGACTCCAATCGGACAGGATCAGGTCAGGGGATGGTTCGAGCGCCGAGAGGTAGTCCGCTTCGGTTTCGACGCGCTGCCAGTCGGGTTGAAATCCTGCTTCTGTGAGATGCAGGATCATCAGCTCGGCGTCAGCGGGGTTGTCTTCAACGATCAGGACGCGCAGGGGTAGCGGCATCGGATCAGATCCTCCCGGGTTGCGACTGACTGCACGTAGTTATATCGGCGGGGTTTCGTTGAGCAATTTGCCAGTGGATTCCCTTCCGCGCTCGCTGTCGTCCAACTCCTGCGGCTCGCGCACGCGCACGATGGATGGGATGATGGTGGAACGGCAGAGGGAAAGAATCGACGGGGGGCGGGGAGGCCGACGTCGCCTGGTGAGCGGGTCTTTTCGAGGCCATATTGTCACCCTTCTTCGTGTCAGATGGGTGTGTGAGGTCTACGTTGAGCGTGTGATTTAGACAATACCTCACAAGGCTGCCGAACGCGACTGTCCTGCGTGTCTGTCGCTCTCACTAGACAAGACGTTGTTGAGAGTGCCGCGGAGTAAGATATGAAAATACGTGAGGCTGTCGCGCTTCTGGAGGTCGACGGCCGGCGGCTTGTCCATACCAGGGGAAGTCATCGTCAATACCGGCACCCCAAGAAATCCGGGCGTGTAACGGTGGCGGACCGCCTCAATGACGATCTCGCACCGGGAACGCTGTACAGTGTCCTCAAGCAAGCAGGGCTGAAGAAGAGGTAGCCATAAACAGGTTCCTTGTAGTCATCGAAGCGGCCGGCGAGAACTACTCGGCCTACTCGCCCGACCTCCCCGGCTGCGTCGCCACCGGCAGCACGCGGGTGGAGACCGAGCAGCGCATGGCGGAGGCCATGCGGCTCCACGTGCAAGCTCTTCTGGAGGACCGGCTGCCCATCCCCGAGTCGCGCTCGTCTGCGGAGTTCGTCACCGTAGGGGACGGTCGCGCCCGCAGCGAGCATCTCTCGCGAAGTGGGCTGATTCGCGAGGCTCTGAAGGCGTTCATGCGAGAGTCCGAACTCGCAACCGGCGGATCCTCAACGGCGGCGCACATCCCGGCCGATCGGCTGCGGGCGTTCTGCTCCCGTCGCACTGGCCTTCCGCGCTGTTAGCGGGGGTAAGGTGGTGGCTGGCGCCGACGATCCGGCCCGCGCCCTGCGCGAGCGGGTCTTGAGGGGTGAGTTCGTTGCTCGATGAGGGCCTGATCTACGCGCGACTCGATGGCTGCGGTCCTACCGTGCTCGGTAGAGCAGCCGCACCAGCTGTGAGCGCATGACCGTCTCGTCCGCCCGTTCGCTGTTCCAGCCGAGTCCCGGGAAGGCCGTCATCACTTCTCCGCGGGTGGCCAGACTGTAGTCCTGCTTCCACTCCGCACGCGAGCCGAGACCGGCACGCTCAAGGACGAGGGTGATATGGCGGTGTGTCATGGGATCCCAGCAGCCGAGGGATCCCGCTGTGTAGCCTTCGAAGAGCCCCTCGCGCTTCACATAGGAAGCGGCTTCCCAGAGTTCGGGGTCGGCCTCCGTGACGTCGGAGAAGGGACCGGCCAGAGCGGCGGTCACGGGACTGCGGGCGGAGGCATCGACCACAGACCCGAAGTCGGTCGTCCAATAGGCGCCATAGGGGCTTCCGGGCACGATGCGCCGGGCGATGCCGATCACTCGGTACGCGGAACTCAGCATGCTCGTGTTGTGAACGGAGGAGGCGCGCCAGCTGTCGAACACCTGTGCGGCCGTCGCCTGCCCCGCAGCGATGTTCTCGGCCATCGCGGCATCGGATGGATAGCCCATCAGCTTCATGCGATCCCAGGGCATCGAGCCGGCCGGGAAGTAGCTCGACTGTGCGCTCGTGTGGCCGAAGAAGCGGTAGGCGCCCATGTCCAGGGAGTGCCGGGCCGCCGCTTCCGACACGATGCCCGAGAGCTTGAGGCCGCCGAGGCCTTGCTGTGCCCGGTAGTCGTTGAGGAGCTGGAGGAACCGGGTCTCCTCTATGTCGTAGGTGCGGGCGTGGGCGATGCCGCCCAGCATGGTCAGGAGCAGGACAAGAACCAGGAAGAGTGCGGATATCGATCGTCTGGCGGTCTTCATGTGGGAACTCCCTCTTGGTGCGCACTGACACTGCATGCTTCGCCCGGAGGCGCAAGTCACTCACGGTAACGTAGACGCGCGAAAAGGGAGACGTTG
>CAZDGO010000124.1:0-6727 GCA_964504825.1 uncultured Gaiellales bacterium | reverse complement strand
CTGGACCATGGGACCTAAGATCACGATCGATTCGGCGACCCTGATGAACAAAGGGTTGGAGGTCATCGAGGCGCACCACCTGTTCGGCGTGCCCTACGAGGACATCGAGGTGGTGGTGCATCCGCAGTCACTGGTGCACGCCCTTGTGCGGCTGGTAGACGGCGCCCTGCTCGCGCACTTGGGCACCCCCGACATGCGGGTCCCTATCGCGTACGCACTCTTCCACCCGGAGCGCCGACGGCTGGCGACAGAGGCGCTGGATCTTGCCGGGACGGCGTTGGAGTTCACCTCCCCCGATCTCGCGACCTTCCGTTGCCTGTCTCTTGCCCGCGAGGCGGGTCGTGCGGGAGACGCGGCGACCTGCGCATTGAATGCCGCGAACGAGGTGGCCGTGGGAGGTTTCTTGGATCGCCGGCTGCCCTTCTTGGGCATACCGAGCGTAGTAGAGGATGTTCTCGACAAACTCGATAGCCGGCAACCCTCCACATACGAGGAGATCGTGAGCCTCGATTCGTGGGCTCGGGGCGCGGCTACGGAGTCAGTAGAGCGCCACGGAAGCCGGGCCTGATGTGGCGCCGCGGAACGATTGCCGCCTACCGACCTGACATGGCTGAGGTTTGATATGGGAAGCGTAGCAAGCATCATCGTCGCCATCCTGGGCTTGGGTTTCTTGATCCTGGTCCACGAAACGGGCCATTTCATCGCCGCTAAGGTGTTCGGGATGCGCGTGGAGGAGTTCTCACTGGGATTTGGCCGCTATCTGTGGAGCCGGCGCTGGGGAGAGACGGTCTATGGGATCTCGGCGCTCCCCGTGGGAGGTTACGTGCGCGTCACCGGCATGCACGAGGAGGAGTTCCAGGCCCGGGTCGACGCCGCCGCCGAAGCCCGTGAGTACTCCGGTGGCGACGCGGAATCGCGCCTCGTCGGACGCTCGGCCATCAGTGACGAAGAGGTGGCTCAGACGCCCCTCGATCGTCGCTACTATGCGCGACCGGTATGGCAGCGCGTCGTCTTTATAGTGTCCGGGGTCACGATGAACGTGATCATTGCCTTCGTTCTGCTCTACATAGTCGCTCTACAGGGCTACGTTCAGCCTACTACCGTGGTAGCGGAGGTCTCGGCGGGGAGTGCGGCCGCGGCAGCCGACATGCGGGTGGGTGATCGGGTGGTTTCTATTGCGGGCATCCCGACGGGCGATTGGATCTCCGTGCAGCAGGCGATCAGCTCCCATGCGGGCGAATCGGTTCCCGTGGTCGTGGAACGGGCCGCCGCCGAGATCACCCTCACGGCCACCGTGGGCGCCAGGCCTGACGGGACGGGCATCTTGGGCCTGCGTCCGGGCACCAAGGCCGTCCAGCCTGGAGTCATCGGATCGGTGCGCGTGGCGGCGACCCGCACATACGACCTGTTTGCGGCCACGTTCGGCGGCATCAAGGCGATGATAATGGGCGAGGCGTCCGTGACAGGCTCCAAGGGACTCGCGGGCCCGGTCGGCATCGTCACGATATCGTCCGAGGCCGTGCGTGGGGGTTTCTTCCTGAGTCTGTTGGCGTTCATCAGCGTTCAACTCGCCATTCTTAACATGCTTCCCCTGCTTCCCCTGGACGGTGGCCATGTGCTGTTCAACGTGATCGAGAAGGTCACGGGGCGGAGGATGTCGCTGCGCGCGTTCGAGCGGGTGTCGGTGGTGGGCATCTCGTTGTTCTTGCTGTTGACGATCGTGGCTACCAGCAACGACATCGGCCGGCTGTTCAGTGGCAAGTCGGGCTTGTAGACACGTGTTCAGCCAGAGGCAGGTGTCGGTAGGCGGTGTCCTGGTGGGCGGTGCCGCCCCCGTGGTGATCCAGTCGATGACCAACACACCCACCCACGACGTCGAAGCGACCCTGGGGCAGATCCGGGCGCTCGCCACTGAGGGCGCCGCTCTGGTGAGGGTGGCGGTGCCGGACGTCGCCGCGGTTGATGCGCTCGAGGAGCTGGTGGCGGCATCGCCGGTGCCCCTCATCGCCGACGTACACTTCGACCACCACTTGGCGGTCGGCGCTCTCGAACGGGGAGCCGCGGCTGTGCGCATCAATCCGGGCAACATCGGGGGCCCGGAACGGGTTCGGGAAGTGGTCGAAGCCGCTCGGCAGCGACAGGCGGTGATCCGAATCGGGGTCAACAGCGGCTCTCTGCAGCGCGACCTGCGCGCGATGGAAGAAGAGGATCCGGCGGGGGCGCTCGTGGAGTCGGCCGTCCGCTACTGCACTCTGTTCGAGGAGTGGGGATTCGGCGATCTCAAGGTCTCGGTCAAGTCGTCGTCACCGGTGGTGACTATCGCGGCGAACCGGCTGCTGGCCGAGCGCGTGCCCTACCCGTTGCACCTGGGAGTCACCGAGGCGGGAACCCCGTGGGCGGGCAGTATCCGCAGCGCCGTGGCGCTCGGCGCCCTCCTGGCCGGGGGAGTGGGTGACACGATCAGAGTGTCCCTCACCGGTGACCCGGTGGAGGAGGTGCGGGTGGCCCGCGAGATCCTGGCCGGCCTCGGTCTGGCGCGCGGGGGACCTCGGGTGATCTCGTGCCCCACCTGCGGCCGCACCCGCATCGACTTGGAACGCTTGGCCGTGGAAGTGGAGCGCCGCCTCGAGGCCCTGCGTCCCGAACTGGATGCGCGGCAGCTGGATCTGGAGGTGGCCGTCATGGGCTGCATCGTCAACGGGCCGGGCGAGGCCCGCAAGGCCGCGTTCGGCATCGCGGGAGGAGAGGGTGAAGGGGTGATCTTCGTCGAAGGCCGCCCGGTGAAGAAGGTGGCCCAGGAACACCTGGTCGACGAGCTCTTCATGGCCATCGGCGCCTGGCTTGAACGCGGCGGCCGGGTGGGAGAACATGGTAGGCCCGCGCGGTCGGCCGGTCGCGGGCCCGCAGATAGCCACAGAGGAGAGACAGTATGAGGGCGTCGCAGCTCTTCATGCCCACGCTGAAAGAAGATCCGTCCGACGCGGAGGCCGCCAGCCACAAGTTGCTCGTGCGTGGCGGATTCGTGCGGCAGTTCGCATCCGGCATCTATATGTTCCTGCCCCTGGGCTGGCGGGTCATGAACCGCGTCAACCGGATCATCCGGGAGGAGATGGATGCCATCGGCGCCCAGGAGCTCTCGATGCCCACCCTGCATCCGGCCGACGTCTGGCAGCAGACCGGACGCTACTACGACATCGGCTCCGAGATGTTCCGCCTGAAAGACCGCGGCGACCGGGACATGGTGCTCGCCATGACTCACGAAGAGGTCTTCACTTGGCTCGCCTCGCACGAGTTGCGTTCGTATCGGGACCTGCCTCAGATCTGGTACCAGATCCAGATCAAGTTCCGCGACGAGCCCCGACCCAAAGGCGGCATTCTGCGTGTGCGGGAGTTCCTGATGAAGGACTCGTACAGCTTCGACATGGACGTCGACGGACTGGAATCGAGCTACGCCAAGCACATCGCGGCCTACGATCGCATCTTCGAACGCTGCGGCTTGAACTTCCACCGGGTAGAGAGCGACCCCGGCATGATGGGGGGCGCTCAGGCCCACGAATACATGGCCGCTTCGGCTGCCGGCGAGGACCGGGTGGCACTCTGCGCTGCCTGCGGCTATGCCGCCAACCTGGATCTGGCCCGCTCGGTCGCCCGGCCGTCCGAAGACCTGGTGGGGCACACGCTCGAAGAGATGTCCACGCCCGACAAACGCACGATCAGTGACGTAGCGGACTTCCTTGGTCTGCCGCCGTCGACGCTGGTGAAGTCTCTGCTGATGATGGCCGGCGACGAGCCGGTGTTGGCTCTGGTGCGCGGCGATCACGAGCTCCACGCGGGGAAGCTGGCGCGGTTCCTGGGCTGTGAAGCGCGACCAGCGCATCCCGAAGAGGTACTGAAGTTCACCGGTGCGGAAGTCGGCTTCGTCGGGCCGGTGGGCCTGGAGGGTGTCCGCGTGGTGGCCGATGAGAGCCTGGATCCGGCGGGCCCAGGCGGGGCGCGGGCCTACGTGACCGGCGCCAACAAGGTCCACATGCATCTACGGGGAGTGATGCTAGGCCGCGACTCCGTTCCTGAGTTCGCCGACCTGCGCGAGGCGGCGGGCGGCGAAGGCTGCCCGGAGTGCGGCGCGATACTCCGCCTCGAGCAGGTCATAGAGGTGGGGAACATCTTCAAGCTCGGCACGAAATACTCCGTGCCGCTCGGAGCTACCGTCCTGGACGAAGGCGGGGTCGAGCGGCCCATCGTCATGGGCTCATATGGCATCGGCCCCGCTCGGATCGCCGCCGCCGCCGTGGAGCAGAGCAATGACGAGCGCGGCATACTGTGGCCCAAGGCTATCGCGCCGTTCGACGTGCACATGGTCCAGGTACAAGTCGCGGACGAGACACAGACATCGGTGGCCGCGCGTCTCTACACCCGCCTCATGGCAAACGGCTGGGATTGCCTGTGGGACGATCGCCAGGAGCGGCCCGGGGTCAAGTTCGCCGACGCCGAGTTGATCGGATGCCCGGTGCGGGTGACCATCGGCCGAAGAGCGGGCGAAGGGATAGTCGAAGTGCAGGCGCGCGCCGGAGGCGACAAGGAAGAGATCGCGGTGGACGATCTACCCGGCCGAGTGGCGGAGCTGTGGGAAGCGGCCCGCTAGGACCGGTATGGAGCGCTTCATTCCCTATAGGAACGTTTGTTGTCGGCATGAAGACCCCATGCTATACTGAGGCAGGAGAATAACAAGTCCGGGGCAGTGTGTGGAAGTGGGTGCAGGGCGGCCCACTTTCGTGTTGTGTAAGGGTTGTGCGATGAAACTCACCGAGAAATGGGTGCAGGAGGTCATAGATCAGCACGTGGAGAACGTGGAACTCGTAGCGATGGAAGATGTAGGCAATCGCCGCCACCGAGTGGTGCGGTTGTTCATCGACCACCCTGCGGGTGTGTCGCACGAACTGTGTGCGCAGGTCTCTGGCTTCATGGGTGCAGCGCTCGATCAGGCCGGGTCGTTGGATGGACCTTACACCCTGGAAGTGAGTTCGCCCGGGCTAGAACGCCCGCTTACGAAACCCGCACATTTCCAGGCTCAGGTAGGGCGGAAGGTCACTGTTCGCACCCAGATCCCCGTGGAGGGACGCTCGGTCTGGCGGGGCGTGTTGCGGCAGGTGCGGGACTCGGAGATCACCCTGGCCGACGGTGGAACAGAGGTCGTGATCGATCTCGCCGATATCACCAAGGCGAACCTTGTGTATGAGTTCGAGCAGGGGAGAGGCGATGAATAAAGAAACGCTCGAGGCGCTGCGCCAGATCGAGAAGGAGAAGAGCATTCCTTTCTCCGTCCTGATCTCAGCTCTTGAGGATGCGCTGCACTCTGCCTACAACAAGACAACTCACGCGGTGCCCTTCTCCGAGGTCAAGATCGACCAGGAGACCGGCGAGATCCACGTGTTCGAGTTCATCTTCCCGCCCGGCATGGAACCCGATCTGGAAGACGAAGAGGCCGAGCACGACTACTCGATCGCCGAGCGGCAGGAGATCACGCCGGACGATTTCGGCCGTATCGCCGCACAGACCGCGAAGCAGGTCATCTATCAGCGCATCCGCGAAGCCGAGCAGGCCATGTTCTTCGAGGAATACTCAAGTCGAGTGGGCGAGATCGTGACCGGCATCGTGCAGCAGTCCGACAACCGATACACCTTGGTCGATCTCGGCCGGGTAGAAGGTCTGCTGCCCAAGAGCGAACAGGTGCCCACAGAGCGCTACGAGCACGGTATGCGTCTGAAGGCCGTGATCAAAGAAGTCTCGCCCAATCCGAAGGGTCCGCCGATCATTCTGTCGCGCCGCAGCGACGAATTGATCCGACGGCTGTTCGAGCTCGAGGTGCCCGAGATCTCCGATGGACTCGTGGAGATCGTCGGCGTCGCCCGTGAACCGGGCTATCGTTCGAAGATCTCCGTGATCTCGCACAGCGACGGCGTCGATCCGGTGGGGGCCTGCGTCGGCCCTCGCGGCTCTCGAGTGCGCATGGTGGTGTCGGAGTTGCGGGGCGAGAAGATCGACATCATCCCCTACAACGATGAGCCGGCGCGGTTCGTGGCCAAGGCGCTCTCGCCGGCGCGGGTGCGTGAGGTGCTCCTCGACGACGAAGCTATGGAGGCCACGGTCGTTGTTCCCGACGACCAGCTGTCTCTCGCTATCGGCAGAGACGGCCAGAATGCGCGGCTTGCGAACAGGCTCACCGGCTGGAAAGTCGATATCAAGTCGGAGTCAGAGATGGCCGATGAGGAGAGCCGTTATACGGTCACCGAGTCCGATTCCGGCGCGATCGATGGCCGGTGTCACGCTATGACCAGTGGTGGTAAGCGTTGTCCGAACGCCGCGCTACCTAACAGTACATATTGCGGGATCCCTTCGCATCAGGCGTTGGCGACCGCGGAGGAAACATAGCACGGGCGAGGCCGGAAGAGGCAAGGCCGAGAAGGCGCCGGCGGACCGTGATCGGCGCCTGCCGGAGCGTCGTTGCGTGGCATGTGGCACGCGCGGCCCCCAGGCCGAGTTTGTGCGGTTCAGGTTACTGCCCGGCGGCGATCCGCCGGTGGTAGAGATAGAACGGAGGGGCCCTCGGTTAGGCCGGGGGGCATATGTTTGTCCGCGGCGGGTGTGTTTGGACCGTGCCCTCCACCGGCGGGCCTTCCAGCGGGTGTTCCGCAGGTCCGTGGTGGTGGATGTCGAGAACATCCACGCG
>CAZDGO010000123.1:0-6750 GCA_964504825.1 uncultured Gaiellales bacterium | reverse complement strand
AGACCGTGGCGGCAGCCGCCACGGGCCACCCGCCGTGGCCCACGGAACGAGAGGGAGGTCCAGAGGTGAAGAGCACGGCTTCCGCCCGAGAGATCAGCGAGCACCTCTGGCGCTGGGAACGCCGCCACCCGGAGTGGCATCCCGGTCGGTTTGGCGCCACCGTGGCGAGCTACGCCATACGAGTAGGCGAAGCCACCCTGCTGATCGACCCCCTTGTCGATGACGAACACGACCCCGTTCTCGATCAACTCGACAGGATCGCGGACGGCCCGGTCCGGATCCTTATCTCGATCCCCTACCACACTCGCAGCGCGCAGTTACTGTGGCACCGTTACCGGACGCACGACGCCCGCATATACGGCCACGAACTGGTGCGCAGGCGCCTGCACGACTCAAGCGGGTTCTATCCGCTCGTGGGCGGCGAAGATGTGGACGGGATGGCCCACATCCACCGCATCGGACGGCCTGTGAGGGCCGAGATGCCCATCGAGATCCCATCTCAGCGGGCCCTAATCTTCGGTGACGCCATCATCGAGACCGACGGGCAGCTGCGCGTGTGGGAGGCGCCTCTCACCGGGGAGCGACGGCGGCGCTGGTATGCCGAGCGTCTCCTTCCCACCTTGTGGGCCCTGGCCGAGTCAGACCCCGAGTGCATCCTGGTCACGCACGGTAGAGCCGTGTTGCGGGGTGGGTGTCGCCAACTTGAGAGCGCGCTCACCCACGGACCCTGGCAACCGGGTGCCCGCTAAGCCCCCCAGTTCGTGCTTCTCTCTTTGATCCCGTCGACTCCGACGAACTCCGCGTGACAATTTCTCGGGCCGGGTACTGCAAAGTATGAACGTAAAGGGCTACTCCTCTCGCAACGTCATCGCCGGATATATGAGCGTCTACACGCTCTTCACCTTGGCGTCCTCGGTGATCTGGGCAATCAACACCATCTTCTTGATCCGAGAAGGCGGACTCACGATCTTCGAGGTCATGATAGTGAACTCGGTGTTCACCGTCGGCCAGATGATCTTTGAGGTTCCCACCGGCGTGGTGGCCGACACTATCGGGCGGAGGGCGTCGCTCCTTCTCGCCATGGTGACCTTGGCGGCTTCGACCTTGTTGTATGTGCTCACCCCGGCCTGGGGATGGGGGATATGGGGCTTCATCGGAGCGAGCGTGATCCTGGGGTTGGGCTTCACATTCGAGACCGGAGCCCTGGATGCCTGGCTGGTCGACGCACTCGACGCCACCGGCTCGGAGCGACCGAAAGAGCGGGTGTTCGCCTGGGGTCAGATGGCCGCCGGCTGCGGCATGGTGGTGGGATCGCTCCTGGGAGGCGTCCTCGGCCAGATCGGTCTGAGCATACCCTACGTGGTCCGGACGGTTCTGCTTGTGCTCGCAGCCGTGATAACGGCCTTGCTGATCCGCGACGCGGGCTTCACGCCGCGTCCCCTCAAGTTCTCGACGTTCGGAGACGAGACCCGGAACGTACTCCAAGCGGGAGCGACCTTCGGCCGGCGGAGTCGCGTTATCAGACCACTCCTCTGGGGCTCCCTGGCGAGCGGGGTGTTCTTCATCTACGGCTTCTACTCCTGGCAGCCCTATGTGCTCGATCTGTTGGGGCGTGACTACGTGTGGCTGCTCGGGGTGGTCACCGCCGCGTTCTCCCTCATGGGGATCGGAGGGAACACTCTAGTCAAACGCATCATGCGCGAAGGCGACCTGCGCCGCGAGCCCGCCCGGGTGCTGGAGATCGCAGCCTGGGTGACGACCGCGCTGACGTTCGCGATCGCTGCCGTAGGCCTGATTTTCCACACGACGGGGGTCCTCCCCGCGGGCATCGCCATCGCGTTGTGGCTGCTATTCGGCTTGGTGTTCGGCATCGCCACTCCGATACGGATGTCGTACATCAACGCTCACATACCCTCAGCGCAGCGGGCCACGGTGCTCTCACTCGACGCCTTCTTCGCCGACGCCGGGGGCACGGGTGGTCAGCCGGCACTGGGCTGGATCTCGCAACGGCTGTCCATCCCGATCGGCTGGCTCATCGGTGGTGCCTTTCTGGCGATGGCCCCGCTGTTCTACCGAGCCTCAGGGAAGGCCACTGCCTCGCAGTTCAACGAACCTTCTTCGCACGTACCGGAAAGGGGGTCGGGTCGACCGGATTCGGCCGCGAGGAGTCGTCGCGAGACATGGTGGTAGCGCATGTGGGCGCTCTCGCCCAACGGTCGACGAGCCTACGCCCGATGGTCAGCGGAGACGGCGAAGAATCGCAGCGTCCGTGATCCGGGCGGATTCACCAGAGAGATGCGGGTCTGCGGGGGTTTCAATGTTTCGCTCACGTGGTATTGTCCTTCCCGCAGAGCTGTGAACGTTTTCACGTAGGCCGGTTTTGGTAATATTGTGAATCAGTTCACACAACCCGCACACGAGGAGGCACCGAACAATGATCGATCGGGTGATCCAAAAACCGGATCTGATGGAGTTCCTCGATCGGCTGGCCGCCGAGCATGTGGTCGCGGCGCCGGTGGCCGATGGTCCTCTCACCCGTTTCCAGACGATCCAGCACGCGGCGGAGATCGCTGAGCACTATCTTCCCACGGCTCTCCCCCCCAGCAAGTACCTTCTGCCCACGAAGGAAGTACTGTTAAAGTTCCGCTACCACGACGGCATCGAGATGGAGGCTCAGTTCGAGACCAAGGAGATGATCGCTTTCGGAGTACGGCCGTGCGACCTCCACGCCCTCGCACTCCTCGACGCCATCTTCGTGGACGACAAGCACGACGGCCATTATGCGGCCCGCCGCGAGCACGTGATGCTGGTCGGCATGGAGTGCTTGGAGCCCTGTGACGACCACTGTTTCTGCGAGAGCATGGAGACCCTCGAGGTGCACACCGCCTACGACCTGCTGCTCACCGACCTTGGGGACTCGTACTACGTGCAGGTGGGTTCTCCGACCGGCAAAACACTGGTCGACAGCCTCGATAGTTCGCGCGAGGCGGTGTACGAAGACCGTACTCGGCTCCGCAAGGCTCACGAACGCCGCTCGGAGGCGTTCACTCCTCGTTTGGAGACCACCTTCGATCAGCTTCCCGATCTGCTGCGCGAAAGCGCGGATAGCCTTCTCTGGGATGTGCTGGGCGAGAAGTGCCTCTCCTGCGGGGCCTGCACCAACGTCTGTCCCACCTGCTACTGCTTCGACGTGCACGACGACGTGAGTTTAGATCTTCACAGTGGCGAACGGTACCGGACCTGGGACAGCTGCCAGCTGGAAGAGTTCGCTATGGTCGGCACCGGCGAGAGTTTCCGACAGCCTCGTACCAGCCGGGTGAAGCATCGCTTCAACCGAAAAGGCCGCTATATCCTTGAACGGTACGGCATGCAGGGCTGCGTGGGGTGCGGCCGGTGCGCTCGGAACTGTCTGGTGGATATCGACCCCATAGAGGTCTTCAACCAGCTCAAGGGTCAGCCCGTGGAGAGGCAGGTGATACGGTGAACATGGTTCCCACCATCGCGCACCGGCGGCTCAAGTCGTCTCCATTCCTACCCGACCTGGCCGAGATCGTGCGCAAGGATCGACTAACCAGCACCGAGACCCTCTACCAGCTCAGGCTGAGCGACGGCTCGGAGCTCGGCCACGTGCCCGGACAATTCGTCGAGCTGAGCGTGCTCGGCGTGGGCGAAGCACCACTGTCGATCTCGTCATCGCCTACGCGAGGCGAGGCCTTCGAGGTCTGCATCCGCAGGGTGGGCGACGTCACGAACGCCCTCGAACGCCTCGGCCTCGGCGCACAGATCGGCGTGCGCGGCCCCTTTGGTCGTGGTTTCCCCCTCGAAGAGATGCGCGGCCAGAACGTCCTGATCATCGCCGGAGGCCTGGGGATCGTCCCATTGCGCAGCCTTATCGTAAACCTCCTCGACGAACGAGCCGACTTCGGCGACGTCACGGTGCTCTACGGGGCCAAGAGCCCCAAGGACATGCTGTTCAAAGATGAGATCACCCGGTGGGCAGCCCGAGACGACCTCGACTTCCAGATAACGGTAGACATCGCGGAGCCTTCGTGGAGGGGCAGTGTGGGCCCGGTCACGACACTGTTCCGCCGTCTCACCATCCATCCGAAGCGGACGGTGCCCGTGATGGTAGGACCACCGGTGATGTTCAAACACGTCGTCAAGCAAGTGCTGGCCTGCGGCATCCCCGAGGACCGCATCATCCTGTCGTTGGAGCGCCGGATGAAGTGCGGCGTCGGAGAATGCGGTCACTGCCAGATCAACGGAGTCTACGTGTGTCAGGACGGCCCCGTCTTCACGTACGCTGAACTCAAACGGCTCGAGGAGGCGATGCTGTGATGCCCGAGCCGATGATCGAAGCCCTGCAGACTTTGAAACGTCCACGGGTAGCGGTGTTCGAACTGGCTTCGTGCGCAGGCTGTCAGCTGCAGATCTTAAATTGCGAAGACGAACTGGTCGACCTGTTGCAGCTCGTGGAGTTCGCGTACTTCAAGGAGGCCATGACCGAGACCTCCGACGTATACGATCTCGCGCTGATCGAGGGGTCGGTCACGCGAGAGGCCGACGAGCAGAAGCTCCGGACCATCCGCGAGAGGGCCAAACTGGTCGGTACTCTGGGGTCGTGCGCGTTCCCGGTGGGAATCCCGGGCTTGAAGAACACTCAAGACCCGGATGAGGTCGGCCGGCACGTGTACGGCGACCATGCCGGCTACTTCCCTTCTATGCAGGCAAGACCGGTGGATGCGGTGATCCCCGTCGACCTGCACATCCCCGGATGCCCCATCCACAAAGACGAGTTCCTGCGCGTGGTCACCGCCTTGCTGATGGGACGAAAGCCCCCGGTGCCCGGCTACCCGGTATGCGTGGAGTGCCGCCTGAAAGAGAACGTATGCGCGTACGATCGAGGGCTCGTGTGCGTGGGGCCGGTGACCCGCGGTGGATGCGGAGCCATCTGCCCGAGCTTTGGAAGTCGCTGCTATGGCTGTCGCGGTCTGGCCGACGATCCCAACCTCCCCTCCATCGAGGCGCTGCTGGAGGAGCACGGACTCACGCGTGAGGAGATCCTGGCTGAATACACGCTCTACAATGGCTACTATGCGCTGCGCGACGGCGGGCTGAAAGCGAAGGTGGTCAAATGAACAAGACCACGACCGTCGACGTCAAGGTGGACTACGTCTCGCGCGTGGAAGGCCACGGGAACATCGTAGTGGTCGCGAAGGGCGACGAGGTGAAAGAGGTGCGCTTCGAGGTCACCGAACCTCCGCGCTTCTTCGAGAGCATGCTGCGAGGGCGCGCCTACGACCAGGCGCCGCTGATAACGTCCCGCATCTGCGGTATCTGCTCGAACGGGCACGTGTTGGCCTCTATCACCGCGATGGAGAACGCCCTCGGCGTGACCCCCTCCGACCAGACCATGCTGCTGAGACGGTTGCTGCTGCACGGCGAGACGATCCAGAGCCATGTGCTGCACGCCTACTTCCTCGTGGCGCCGGACTTCCTCGGCGTGGGCAGCGTGATCCCGCTGGTGCAGACGCACCCCGATGTAGTGAAGCGCGCTCTGCGGATGAAGAAACTGGGCAACGACATCTGTGACGTGGTCGGTGGCCGGGCGGTGCACCAGATCGCAGCCGTCGTAGGCGGGTTCACCCACCTGCCGGACCGGACACAGCTCCGCGAACTGCGGCAACGGCTGGACGACATCGGCCCCGACCTGGAGGCCACGGTCGCCCTCTTCGCCGGCCTGACGATGCCGGAATTCGACCATCCCACCGAGTACTTGTCACTGAAATCAGCCGCCATGTACGCCTACTTCGGTGACCTCATCCTCTCCTCCAACGGCGACATCACCCCCCTGCGCCACTACCGGGAGAAGGTCAAAGAGCGCGTGGTGCCACACTCCTCGGCGAAGCACGTCAGCTCCGACAAGGACACCTTCATGGTGGGCGCCCTGGCGCGGGTCAACAACGGCTTCGAGTATCTCTCCGACGGAGCGAAGCAGGTGGCAGGCGACCTGGGCTTCGCGCCCCAAGCGACGAACCCCTACTTGAACACGGTGGCCCAACTCATCGAGACCGTCCACTGCGTCGATGACGCCCGCGCCATCATCGACACCTTGGTCGAAACGGATCTCATACTCGAGCGCCCCTCGGTCGAGGCCCACGAAGGTCACGGAGTAGGCGCCGTCGAGGTGCCCCGCGGCACCCTCTATCACGAGTATGGCGTCGACCGCCAAGGACTCATCACCGACGCCAACCTGATCATCCCCACCGGACAGAACCTGGCCAATCTCGAGAGCGACATGTGGGCCCTCGCCCCGTCGGTGATCCCCAAAGGGGCCGACGCCGCCCAGTTGGCCATGGAGATGTTGGTGCGGGCCTACGATCCCTGCATCTCGTGTTCCACCCACGTGATATACCTCGACGGCGATGACAGCACGCCCCGAGCCGTGCGACAGCAGGAGGTGACACCATGACCGTCGACCGTGCGCTCCTGGAGACGAACGAGCTATTGCAGGCACTGAGCCCCGCGGAGAAGGATTCTCTCTTCGACCTCGCGATCGGACGCAGCTATACGGCGGGAGAGCAGATCTTCGCCGAGAACGACAACGCCTACTCGGTGATCTTGTTGCTCGACGGACGAGTCGGGATTCAGATGGACATCGGCAACGGACGCAGGCTCATGGTGTCGACGGTAGAACCCGGAGAGATCACCGCCTGGTCGGGGCTGGTGCCGCCATATCAGTTCACCGCC
>CAZDGO010000122.1:0-6753 GCA_964504825.1 uncultured Gaiellales bacterium | reverse complement strand
TATCCGCCGCTATCCGGACCTGCTTGTGCATCGAGGACTTCTAGGCCGGCTTGGCCAAGGGCCGGAGCCCACCACGTCGACTCTGTCGGAGCGGGCGGAGCACTGCTCGACCAAAGAGCGGGAAGCCGCGAAGGTGGAGCTGAAGGCAGACGACATCGCCCTGGCGCATCTCTTGAAGCAGCGCTTGGACGAACAGGGATGGAACACAACCTTCTCCGGATTGGTGCTGAGTCTGATCCGCTCCGGCGCCTTCATCCGCTTCGAGGGTCTGTATGAGGGGTTCCTGCCCGCGCGGCTGATGCCGAACGACTACTACGAGCTGAACGAGCTGGAGTCGGCCCTCGTCGGCCGACGTACGGGGGCGGCCTTTCGCCTGGCCGACTTTGTCGAGGTGCGGGTGAGCGGCATCGACGAGGCCCGCGGGCGGATCGACGTGGTGCTGGTCGACGACTGATCCCGGCGCCGAGTCTGCCGGCGGGGCCACCGCGGGGCGCCGATTGGTTAGTCGTGCGGGAGTCGAACGGGGCCGCGCAAATCGGCGCCGGGTGACCGCTGGCTACTCGAATAGATCTGCGTGCGTCCCCGTGCGCTCGAAGATGATCTCATCTCCCGCCAGTTTGTAGACGAGCAGCCAATCGGGTTCGATATGACATTCCCGCCTGTCCTTAAAGGTTCCGACCAGGACGTGATCTCGGTAGGACTCCGCAAGCGGATCCTCCTCAACGAGGCTGCTCATCACGGTCTTGATCTTGACTGGATCCTTGCCTTGTTTGAGCATTCGCCGCACGTCCTTCTTGAACTGGTGCGTGTAGCTCGGTGTCTGCATCAAATTCCAAGGCGCCGGCTCATGTCGTTGACGCCCTTGCAGCGTACGAGATCCTGCCCGGCGTCAGTCTGCTCGAAGACTCTCAGCGTCACCTCGTTCGGCACGCGCAGCTCGAAGGGTAGTCCTCGGTACCACTTGACCTGTTGGTAGAACAGCGTAATGGCCTGGGTGGCAGAGAGACCCAGGGCGCTGAACACTCTCTCGGCATCTTCCTTGAGGCCCGGATCGACGCGCGCGCGGATCATGGCTGTTTTGGTCATGACGAACCCCCTTTTCGAGGTGAGCATCGTACCACCAATGGGATACATCTTAACACCTTTAGTCTCAAGTAAAAATTGACAGGTGCGGTCAACTATTCGACGATCACGGTGGTCAACTCTTCGGTTAACGAACACAACGACTGTGGAGTCGACCGGGGCCACGGAAGGCCTGCTGCTATACTCCAGGGCACCATGAAGCCTACCGGCATCAAGATCATCGCGATGAACAAGAAGGCTTTCCACGACTACCACATCGAGGAGAGTATCGAAGCGGGCATCGTGCTCACCGGCACGGAAGTGAAATCCGCTCGGCAGGGCCGAGTGAACCTGCGCGAGGCTTATGCGGCGGTGGATAAGAACGAGTTGTGGCTCATCGGCGCGCACATCTCGCCCTACGAGCAGGGGAACATCAACAATCACGATCCTCTGCGCAACCGCAAGTTGTTGATCCACAGCGCAGAGCTGCGGCGCCTGGTCGGGAAAGTCCAGCGGGCGGGCTACACGCTGGTTCCCACCAAGATGTACTTCAAGGATGGACGCGCCAAGGTGGAGGTGGCGCTGGCCAAGGGGAAAGCCCTCTACGATAAGCGTGAGGCGTTGGCCAAGAAGGACGCCGCCCGTGATGTGGAGCGTGCCCTCAAGAGTCGCTTCCGGGCGTAGTCTCGCTGGTTCGGCCGGCCGGATGTGCGCGGCGCCGGAGACGGGGCAGTTTCTGCCGCGTCTCCCGTGCCTTCGGTTTGGGACACCGCATGGTGGCGGAACCGGCGCGCTGGCAGCCTTGGTGCCCCTTCCGCGCGTGGGAGAAGAGCCAAGCGATTACATCACAAAGTAAAGCATGGGGCCCGCACTTGCTGGCGGCCACCTGGCGCTATTCCAAATGACCTAGGCGCCCGGGCGGGGGCGTCAGGCCCCTCAGAGAAAAAAAGGTGTGCGCGCAGGCTGTCTCTTGGCGCCCCGCCGTCGGCAAGGGGGTCCTGGATTCGTGAAAGGAGACCGGCGGTGAAAGTGCATGTACATACTGATTTCGAGACGCCGCTTTCGCCGGATGGCGTTATCGCGACCTTGACCGATTTCTCTGCAAGGAGGCCGGAGTTGTGGCCCGACCTCGATCCCGCGGAATACCAGGTCCACGAGGTGAAAGGGGCGTGCGCGGTCGTTACCGAGGGAAACCGGAGACCGGACGTGTGGGCCCGAGAAAGATACGATTGGTCCCAACCTGGCAGGGTCTCGTGGCGGGCGGAGGAGAGCAACTTCAGCGCCCCCGGGAGCAGTGTGCAGGTGATGGTGGCGCCGGGTGTCGGAGGCGGCAGTCACGTGGAGGTCGATTGGGACCACTCGCCGAGAGGCGTCAAGGGGTACATGATTGTTGGCGCCATGGGCGTGATCGGTAAGCGGAGGCTGAAGTCCGCGTATAAGCAGGTCTTCGACCGGGTCGCCCGCTCCTCGGTTACAGATGCGGCCACGAGCAGCACTGGCGCGTTGTAGCCGAGCTACGCTCTCAGAGAGGCGTTGCGCGGTCGATTACCAGAACTACGACGTCCACTCGGAACACTACTGGGCGCGGACCATGCCGGGCTCCGCGGAGCGGGCGGCGCCAGCCGTGGCCCGGACCGCCGAGGTCCTCGTTGCGGCGAGACATACCGGAGACATACCGAGATCACAATAGTGGGCAAACGCCGGGTGACCCGAGATACTGCTAGGAGGCGACATGGACGAGATCGAGGTTGCAGGGCTTCGCATCGCCTTCGAGCGGGCGGGTGAAGGTCCGCCCCTCGTCCTTTTGCACGGAATCCTGGGAGACAGCAGGGTCTGGCGCAGGCAGCTCGATGACCTGTCCGACGAGTTCACGGTGGTGGCATGGGACGCGCCGGGTTGCGGCCGGTCATCGGACCCACTCGAGACGTTCCGCATGCCCCAGCACGCTGACTATTTGGCCGGGTTCGTCGATGCGCTTGGCCTAGGGCGCCCCCACGTGCTCGGGCTTTCCCTTGGGGGGAGCGCTCGCGCTCGAATTCTACCGCCGGCATCCTACGGTCCCTATGACGCTGGTACTCGCCTCGGCCTACGCGGGGTGGGCCGGCTCTCTGGCGGCCGAGGTGGTCGAACAGCGCCTGCGGCAGTGCCTACGTGAAGCCGACCTGCCGCCCGATCAGTGGGTGCCCGGTTGGATCCCGGGCCTGCTAACTGAATCTACGCCCGCGGAGCTGGTCGATGAAGTTGTGGCGATGATGTCCGAGTTCCACCCGGCCGGGTATCGAGCGATGGCGCATGCCTTGGCGGAAGCGGATCTGCGGGACGTGCTCCCGCACATCGACGTGCCGACACTCCTGCTGTGGGGTGACGCTGATCGGCGTTCCCCGTTGAGTGTGGGCGAGGACCTTCACGCCAAGATCCCGGCGTCGAGGCTTGCGGTGTTGGCGGGGGTTGGCCATCTCAGCAACGTGGAGGCCGCAGATCAATTCAATGCTGAAGTTCGCTATTTCCTTCGGTCGAATCAGAGCTGATCTGCATGCGCTCGGTTGGCGGATGCGTTGATATCGCACGGTAGCAGCGTACATGTCATGAGGAGTAAAGATGATGAGTGACGATCAACAGGCGATCATGAACGAAACCGCGTCCTTCGCAGAAGAATGGAGCAAAGGAGATGCAAAGGCAGCCGCATCTTTCTACACGGAAGATGGAAGGCGCGTCGGAGCGTTTGGCGACATACAGAACGGGCGGTCTGAAATCGAAGCCGCCTACGACAGATTACTTCACCAGATGATGCCGGGAGCAACCGTGAAGCAGGAGCGTGGCGGTGTCCGAATGCTGACTCCCCAACTCGCAATATGGCAAGGAGGGATTGAAATCGTTCCCGCTGGTGGCGGCTCTGCGCTCAAGGGCTATGTAGTTGAGGTGATGAAAAAGGTGGAGGGACGGTGGCTCGTCCTCGAAGGACACCCGAAGTTGTTCCCGCCGCCTCCGACGCGCTGAATGGGCTCGACCTCTGCCGCTTCCGCTACTGGCCTCGCGGGACCGGGAGCACCAGATGCCTCCCTTGCCGAGCGACCTTGCCCGACTGTTTCAGCGATTTCAAGGCCTTGGTCACGCTCACGCGGTGGGCCCCGACGAGAAAGCCGAGTTCCTCGTGGGTGAGCGGGAACTGGATGACGAGCCCTCTCTCGGTGCTCGTGCCGTGCTCGCGGGCCAGGTCGGTGAGCACCCCATGGAGACGCTCCTCCAGATGAGTCGCGGAGCTGCTGCCTGCACGACTCGTGAGCCAGGAGATGCGGTCGCTCATGTTGCGGATGATCTGCAGGCCGATGTTGGGGTTGTCGGTGACCAGTCGCTCGAAACGGGCCTTCGTGAAGCCGCAGAGCAGACTTTCCTCCATACATTCCGCGGTCAGGGGGTACTCGGCGTCCTCACTGAGGAAGGTTTCTCCGAGGAAGTCTCCCGCCTTGCGGATGTCGACCAGGACTTCGCCTCCGTCGGCACCTGCTTTCACGAGCTTCACCCGGCCGGCCTTGATGATGAACATGATCCGAGCCTGATCCCCTTGGAGGAAGACTCCCTCACCTGGTTGATACCGTCTGCGCCAGGCAGCCTCGGTGAGTGCCTTGACGTCCCGCTCGGGTAGATTCTGGAAGAGCCAGAGATGGGCGAAGCAGATGGGGGACAGACCTTCTGTGCCGGCCGCTATTTCCTCACAGGTGCAGCGCATGGGGCCGAACTCCTCTGTTCTGTTCACCGTTAGGTGTCGGTGGCTCTTAGTGGCGGTCGTAAGACGAATACCTGAGACGAATACTACTCTTCGCCGAGGAGCTCTTCGACCCGCGCCTGAAACCACGTCAGGGATGCGGGGACGATCTCGACCGGCGTTTGCGTGTAGTCGTAGAACTCGAGCACGGCCAGGTCATCGATGAGTTCCAGGCCGAAGTCGAGCACCGCGATGCTATCGTAGCCGCCGAAGTTGATGCGCCCGTCGATCTCGTCCCACCCCAGGCCTTCGATGAAGATACTATGCCACTCACGCAGCCAGCCCGGGGTCATGACGAACACCCGCTCGCCCAATCGCGCCCGCTCCACCGGATCGAGGAACGCCTCGATGCAGTTCTTCGCCTGGAGACGGAGACCGCCGTGGCCGGCGAGAAAGAGGTCCATATCAGGATGGCACGCGCAGTAGAAGCAGGCCACCTCCTCCTCAGGCGCGAGGGCCTCGCCGAGTGCCGCCGCCAATCGCTCGTCGCTCACGTGGAGACCGGCAGGAAGCCACACGGCGGCGAAATCACTCCCTCGCAGGTGCTCCATCTCCTTCCGGAAGATGCTGCAGCCGATCACTTTCAAGGGAAGTCCTCCAGTCATGCATTGCTGGGGGGCACTCACTGCCCCCCAGCATCGTCGCTGAATCGACCCTTGTTCTCCGAGCGGGTCGAGCCCTAAAGCGCTCGGGAAACGATCGTCTCGGCTACCTGCTCTGCCGAAGTGAAGGGGAAATCGGCCGCCGTGAGGACGGTCCCGGCGTCGCCCGCCCGGAGCTTGACATCACCGGAGACACACATGGTGTCGGCTCCGTTCGGGAAGGCTCCGATCAGCTCTTCCGGGCTCGCAATCGGGAACATGGCCCCCGCCAGTGCGCCGACTATCTGCTGCTTGATGTCCTCTTTGACATCCATGACCTAGACCTCCTCGATAGCGTTTTCGGCGGCGAATGCTCACCTGCCTAGATCATACAAGCCTGGTAGCAGTGCCGTTGTAGCCACGGCTACATTCGGGCTCGCGTCGGAAAGAAACTTTCCCGGTGCTTCGGACTCCAGCCCCTTCATGCCTTGCTTTCCACGCGGCTGCTTCCTTCAACCAACTCTGGGTATACGACTCCCATCAAGCGTTGCGTGCTGGGGAGCGTGCCCTAAAGAGCCGCTTCCCGGGCGTAGCTAGCCGGCGCGGCGCTTGGGAGCCAATGGCCGCGGAAACTCCCGGGCGAAGGCCGGGTGTACGCGGCACCACGTGCGGTCAGCACCCCGCGTCGACGGATGCCTCCCGGAGCTGCGCCAGCAGGTCGGACACGGACAACTGCTCCGCCCATCGCTCGAGATAGTCCCAGTCGAGCGCGTCTCCTTGGGCGGCCACCACTCCCGCCGCGTCGCGGATCTGGCGTTCCGAGCGCGAAGCCCTGGCCCATTCCAGTTTGGAGAGGATCACATCCTCGGGGGAGTTGATGGCCGCCGGATGGTCGCCAACGGACCCTTCTTGGCGGCGTTCGAATTCCATCCGGCTGAACGGGCGTTCCTTGCGCACTATCAGGTCGATCTTCCATGCGGTTTCGAAGTGCACCAGGTTGAACTGAGCACGTCGCGCAAGGGCCTCCGCGGCGGCTCTCGGAGAGACGTAGAAGTCGTCGCTTACACGTGCCAGGAAGGCCCGCAGCTGCTCGGGCGTCGGGTCGACGACGATGTCGGCATCCTGCGTGGCTCTGAACTCGCCATGGAAGCCGCTCGCAAACGAACCGACGATCATGTAGGGGATGCCGACCTGCTCCATGGCGTCGAGGATCTGGCCAAGGACCCCCATCTGGGTCACCGCCAGTAACCCCCCGCTAAAAGGCGCGCCGGGGCGCGTCCGGGTAGGCCGCAGCGAAGAGGTCATCGCCGAGAAGGTGGCGGATGGTCGCCCACCGGGCCTCCGCCT
>CAZDGO010000121.1:0-6900 GCA_964504825.1 uncultured Gaiellales bacterium | reverse complement strand
CGCCGCCATCGCAGCGGCGAGCGCAGCCCCCGCCGGCGGAAAGGCGCTGGACGACCTTCCCATGGCCGGGGCGGTGGCCGGCGTTCGCCGATCTTTGCGCGCCCTTGCGGAAGGTCCAGAGGTCGTGGCCGCTCTGCCGGGCAAGACGGTGGAGGGCGGCGATTTCACCTACTATGAACCCGACGCCGCCGCTCTCAGACGCCTCCTGGGCAGCGTGTCTCCCGAGAATGACATCTCGGTCGAAGTCCAGAACGGGTCGGGAACGGTCCATATCGCACAGAATGTCATCGACGTCATCGCTCCCCTGGGCTACACCATGCTCCCCGCGAAGAACGCCGACGGCTTTCCGGATGTCGCAGCCACCCGCATCTTCGCCGCACCGAACGCCCTCGCCGAGGCGGATCGCCTGCGTGGTGTGCTGAAGCACGGCACGGTGGTAAAGCAGGAGACCTTGCCGGCCGGTCGCATCGTCGTTGTGGTGGGCAAAGACCTGACCGCGGGCTCGCTTCCCAAGCCCGGACCATGAGGTGACCTCCGACCCGCGCACATCGCGCTATCACCGGCAGATGCTCTTCTCACCCATGGGCGAGGAGGGCCAGACGCGCTTGGCTGAGGCCCGGGTCGGACTGGTGGGCTGCGGAGCCCTGGGCTCGGTGATCGCGAGTCATTTGGTCAGGGCCGGGGTCGGCTTCCTGCGCGTGGTCGACCGGGATTTCCTCGAAATGAACAACCTTCAGCGGCAGATGCTGTACACGGAGGAAGACGTCTCCCTGCGCCTTCCCAAGGCCGTTGCCGCCGCGGACCATCTGCGGGCGGTGAACAGCGAAGTGGTCATCGAACCGGTGGTGGCCGATATCAACCCCTTCTCTATCGTGCGCTTCGCCGATGGTCTCGACCTCCTGGTGGACGGCACCGATAACTTCAGCACGCGGTTCCTGATCAACGATCTGGCGGTCAGTCGCGGGCTGCCGTGGGTGTACGGCGGAGTGATAGGCGCGAGCGGCATGACCATGACCATCGTGCCCGGGGAGGGCCCCTGTCTCCGCTGCCTCTTCCCCGATGTTCCGCCGCCGGGGTCCACGCCGACGTGCGACACCGCCGGCATCCTCAACACGGTCGTCGGTGTCGTTGGCAGTCTGGAAGCCAACGAAGTGTACAAGTTGTTGGTCGATCGGGAGGCCCGCAACCGGGGGCTCCTGACTGTCGATCTGTGGGATCTCCGCTTCGAGATGGTTCCCATAGCCCGGGACCCCGCGTGCTCGGCCTGCGGCCGCCGGACCTTCCCGTTCCTGGAGGCTGATGAAGAGTACGCGACCACCACGTTGTGCGGTCGCGACGCTATCCAGATCGTCCCGCGCGCTCCCGCTGCGCTGGATCTCGAGAGTCTTCGTAGGCGGCTGTCGGCGGTGGGTGAGGTGCGGGCCAACCCGTTCCTGCTTGAGTTGGAGGTCGAGGGCAAGACCTTGACCCTCTTCCCCGACGGGCGCGCCATCATCAAGGGCGTCGCCGACGAAGCCATGGCCCGTGCGCTTTACGCGCGCTACATCGGGCAGTGATCCTCCGTTCGCTTGACGCTTCCCGGCCTGCTGGTAGAATGCTACAAAGCATACTGAACTACTCAGGTTTTGGTGAAGTGGGCGGATGAACATCACGGCAAAGAGCAAGTACGCGGTGCGCGCGCTCGTCGAGCTCGCCGGCCGGTCGGCGGATAGCCCCGTGCCGCTGGTCGTGTTGGCTGAGGCCCGGGGGATCCCGACTCAGTTCCTCGAGCAGCTCTTCTCCGCCCTGCGGCGGGCCGGCATCTTGCAGTCGCATCGTGGCGTCAATGGGGGTTTCACCTTCCAACGCTCGCCTGACCAGGTCACCGTCCTCGACGTGGTCGAGGTTCTTGACGGACCGATCGAGCCGGCACTCTGCACGACGTCGGAGACCTGCGAGCGGCGGGCCATCTGCTCGGTGGGCGACGTGTGGGTGCAGGCGAAGTTGGCCGTGGAGGAGGTACTCATAGGCGTGACAATCCAAGAGCTGGCCGAGCGGGAAGCCGCTCGCGACGGCGCCAGTATGTACTACATCTGACGCGGGCATGGTGACCGTGGATATGACTGAGATACCCGTGGGGGAGGCGACGGCGCGCCGGATCCTCGCTGAGCTTGGGTCGGTCGTGGTGGCCTTCTCCGGCGGGGTCGACTCGTCGGTGGTGCTGGCTCTGGCCGTCTCGGAGCTGGGTCCCAAGCGGGTGTTGGCCGCCACTGCCTGCAGCGAGACCTACCCCGAAGGGGAGCGCCAGGCGGCGCGGGCTGTCGCCAGGTTCCTGGGGGTCCGCCACCTCGAACTGCCGACCCAGGAGCTTGCGATCGCCGGCTTCGCCGCGAACTCACCGGACCGCTGCTACTACTGCAAAGGTGAGCTCTTCTCCTCGTTGTGGGAAGTGGCGCAGCGAGAAGGAGTGGCGGCGGTGGTGGACGGCGCCAACCATGACGATCTCACGGATTTCCGGCCGGGATTGAGAGCCGCCCACGACGCCGGGGTGCGGCACCCTCTGGTCGAGGCGGGCCTAGGCAAGGCCGATGTGCGTGCGATCGCTCGGCGGTTGGCGTTGCCGAACTGGGAGCGCCCGGCCATGGCCTGTCTGTCGTCGCGCTTCCCCTATGGAGAGCGCATCACCCTGGAGAAGCTGGCCATGGTGGAGACAGCCGAGACGTGGTTGCGGCACCGGGGAGTGGAGCCGGTGCGCGTGCGGCACCACGAGGCCGGGGGGGCAGCGATGGCCCGCATCGAAGTAGGCCCCGTTGACATCGTCCGCCTGGCCGACGTCGATGAACGTGGGCAGCTGGTCGAAGCCTTCTTGGCGTTCGGATACACCTACATCACCCTCGATCTGGCCGGGTTCCGCAGTGGGAGCCTCAATGAGGCGCTTACGGCCGGGGGGTCGACCGCAGAGATAGGGAGCGTGTGACCATGCGTGGCGATGGCAAGAGATCGGGATCGCTCGGCGCCCTGGCTTTGGGTGGTGCGTCCCTGGCGTACCTCTACGTGACGGCTCCGGGCAAGGAGTTCCGCGACAGCCTGCGGCACGATATACAGGTGATCAGAGAGCGCGACCCGGCTGCGCGGGGACTGGTCGAGATCCTCACCTGCTACTCCGGGCTGCACGCCCTTCTGTTCCACCGGGTGGCCCATGCGCTGTGGGTGCGTCAGGTGCCTGTAGCGCCCCGGCTCATCTCTCAGATCAGTCGCTTCTTGACTCAGATCGAGATCCACCCGGGGGCGACCATTGCTGAGGGATTGTTCATCGACCACGGTTCGGGTGTCGTGATCGGCGAGACTGCCGAGATCGGCAGGAACGTGACCATCTATCAGGGCGTGAGCCTGGGCGGCACCGGCAAGGAAGTGGGCAAGCGCCACCCCACTATCGGTGACAACGTGGTCATCGGCACGGGGGCGTTGATTCTGGGTTCGATCACCGTGGGGGCCAACGCCAAGATCGGCGCAGGGAGCGTGGTAGTGCACACCGTGCCTGCCAACACGACCGTCGTGGGTAACCCAGGGCGGGCCGTGATATCCGATGGCACCAAAGTCGGCATCCCCGACATCGACTATACGCACCTGCCAGATCCCGTGGCGGAGGCCATGAAGTGCGTGGTGCGCCGTCTCGTGGAGCTCGAGAACGAACTCGACGAGGTGTGCCCACCGCATCGCAAACTCGTGCAGAAGCGACGCAGCTTGGATGACGAGATCTCCAATCTGACCGGATTCTACCTGGGCGCCGGTATCTGACCCTCCGCGCTTCGGGGGAACGCCCGCCCCGGTGTTCGTCCGGGTGGGCTGGTACCATTACCTCATGCCTCCTCGCGATCACACAGCCCCCGTCTTCTCGGGTCTTCTCCTTCCGCCTGACGGCGGCGCGTCCGATCTGAACGAGGCGCAGGCGGCGGCCATCTACCATCCTGGCGGACCGCTGCTCGTGTTGGCCGGTGCGGGTTCCGGCAAGACACGCGTTCTCACGTATCGCATCGCTCATCTCATCCGAAGCGGCCAAGCCGGGCCGTACGAGATCCTCGCGATCACCTTCACCAACAAGGCGGCAGCGGAGATGAGGGCCAGGGTCGTCGACCTAGTCGGGCCGGTAGCAGCCACGATGTGGGTGTCGACCTTCCACTCAGCCTGCGCGCGCATGTTGCGCAGCGAGGCTGAGTCACTGGGCTACCGCTCCGGTTTCACTATCTACGACCAAGACGATCAGGTCCGGCTGGTGAAGCGGTGCCTGGAGGATCTGGGCTACGACGTGAAGCGCTTCCCGCCCCGGGCCGTGCACGCTCGCATCTCCGACGCCAAGAATCGGCTGGTCGACGTCGATGACTTCGGTTCGCACGGAGAGGAACCCGGTGGATCGTGGGCGGGAGGCTCCGGGGGCTATGGCTATCTCGAAGTGACGTCGGCGGTCTACCGCCGCTATCAGCAGGCACTCTACGACTTGAACGCCATGGACTTCGACGATCTCATCATGCGCACGGTCGACGTGTTGCGGCTCTTCCCGCACCGGTTGGCCCATTATCGGAACGCGTTTCGTCAGGTGCTGGTGGACGAGTACCAGGACACCAATCACGCTCAGTACACCTTGGTCAAGCTCCTCGCTGAGGAGCACCAACAGATCACGGTGGTGGGTGACGACGATCAATCGGTGTACTCATGGCGGGGAGCCGACATCCGTAACATCATGGAGTTCGAGAAGGATTTCCCCGATGCGGCCGTGGTCAAGTTGGAGCAGAATTATCGTTCCACCACCACCATCCTTAACGCGGCAAACGCAGTTGTGGCCCACAACCGCGGTCGCAAGCCCAAGCACCTCTGGAGCGATCGTGGGGCCGGAGCCGCGATCGTGCTCATGGAGTGCCGGGACGAGCACGAGGAAGCCCGGTTGGTCGCGGGCGAGATCAAGACCGTGTTGCGACAGGGGCGTCGACCCAGCGAGATCGCGGTCTTCTATCGTGTCAACGCCCAGTCCCGGGTGCTCGAGGACATCCTGGTGCGCTATGCCATCGCCTACCAGGTAGTCGGCGGCACCCGGTTCTACGAGCGGGCCGAGGTGAAGGACATACTGGCCTACCTGCGGGTCGTGGTGAACCCCACCGACGACCTTTCGCTGCAACGCATCGTGAACCAGCCGAAGCGTGGGCTAGGGGGAGTCGCCCAAGCCCGTCTGCAGCAACTCGCCGACGCCGAGGGGCTCTCCTTCCGCGGGGCGCTCAGTCGGGCCGCGGAAGCCGGCGAGCAGTTCGCTCCCGGAGCCCGCAAATCGCTGCTCGACCTCGGCCGGGCGTTCGCCGGCTGGGAACAGTCGTATCGTGCTGACTCGCGGGTCTCGGTGGCCGATCAAGTGCGGGCGGTGCTCGAAGAGAGCGGCCTCCTGTCGACTCTGCGTGAAGAGCGCACGCTCGAGGCCGAGGGGCGCCTAGAGAACCTGCAGGAGTTCTTGGGGGTCGCGCAGGAGTACGATCGCCTCAACCCCGACGGCGGTCTCGACGAGTTTCTCGCGGAGATCAGCCTGTATGCGGATATCGATGGTCTCGCGGACACCACGGAGCAGGTGACGCTCATGACCCTTCACAACGCGAAGGGCCTCGAGTTTCCCGTGGTATTCGTCGTCGGTATGGAGGAGGGGGTCTTTCCTCACTCGCGGGCGCTCGATGAGCAGAACCTCGAGGAGGAGCGTCGGCTCTGCTACGTGGGCATCACGCGCGCCATGGACCATTTATTCCTCACGTTCGCGCGCAGCCGTTCTCTCTATGGCGCCGGTGCGTACAATCAACCCAGCAGGTTCCTGGCTGAACTTCCCCCGGAGTTCGTCGAGCGCCGGGGGACACAGCCCGTAGGAACGTATCGATACGGCCGCCAGGCCGCCGCCGGGACTGCGAGTGCGCGCCAATGGACTCCCGCCCGGGCGGGCGGCGTCCCGGTGGCGCGACGAGCCGCACCATCCGTTGCGGCATCCACAGTCGGGTCTGAGCCGGCACGAGAAGGAGCGGAAGAGACAGGTTTCGCCGTGGGTGATCGCGTAACGCACGCCAAGTTCGGCGAGGGCATGGTGCTTGGCGTGGAGAGTGGGGGAGTGGTCCGCGTGTTCTTTTCCGAACTGAGCGAGCAGAAGAAGTTGTTGGTCGACTATGCTCCGCTCAAGAAGATCTGATGGACGACGCTCTTCACCACGTGTCGCCGACGCCGGCCCCCGGTCACTGGGGCGTGGCCCGGGGGGACTGTGCCCGCTGGTCCGGTGTGCATACTATTATGCAGAATAGTCTATACGCATGATATCATGCATAAAGTGAGAACCCCATGAAATGGGGTCTTGTGGGGCGCTCGGACGTCGGAGCGGTGCAACAAATAGTGTAGTGGGTCAAAATGGGGCAGAAGTATTGCGTTTTGGGGCGCAGTGGTCTATGGTATGGCCATGCACGGACCCCACCTCACCGGCCGCGTGGATCACGTCCTTGACGAGAAGGGCCGTTTCACTCTACCCGCTGGTTTCCGCGAGCCCTTCATAGCGGAAGCGTACTTCGTCCCGAGTTCGCATGGCGATCCGTACGTGCGCCTCTACGGCCAGGAATCATGGTGGGCATACGACGAGAAGTACCTCGAATCGCTGGACGTGTTCACCGATCGCGAAGCCGACGCACAGGTCGGGGATCTGTACGAAGACATGTACCGGGTGGTGCCCGACAAACAGGGCCGGGTCGTGGTACCCCAGGAGTTCGTGGAGGCCTTGGGTCTCGAGGGCAGAGTGCGGATCACGGGGCACCGCGACCATCTGCGTCTCTGGCACCCCTCCGCTCACGACCGTTATCGCGCCGCACGCGCGGCTCAGCGGTTAGCGGCGGGCGTAGCGCTCCTCACCGTATTCCA
>CAZDGO010000120.1:0-6917 GCA_964504825.1 uncultured Gaiellales bacterium | reverse complement strand
GGCACCGCGTTCATGTTGGCCGTTATGCCCACGTCGCGGAGCAGGTCTTCCGCCCGTTTGCCCGTCATCTCGCTGCCGTTGAAATCGATGAGCATCAAGTGGTTATCGGTGCCGCCGGAGACCAGATCCAGCCCGCCTACCAGCAGCTCCTGGGCCATCGCCTGGGCGTTCGCCACCGTGCGCCGCTGTCTCTCACGGAACTCCTCGGTACCCGCCAGATAGAAGCAGACCGCCTTCCCGGCTATGACGTGCTGCAGAGGTCCTCCTTGGAGCCCCGGGAACACGGACTTGTCGAGCCGCGCCGCATCCTCGGCCCGGCAGAACACCGTGCCACCACGTGGTCCAGCCAGCGTTTTGTGGGTGGTGGAACTCACCCACTCGGCCAGTCCGAAGGGCGATTGGTGCACCCCGGCGGCGACGAGGCCCGCGATATGGGCCATGTCGACCATCAAGACGGCCCCTACCTCGTCCGCGATGGCGCGGAATGCGGCGAAATCGATCTCCCGGGGGTAGGCGCTGGCCCCGGCCACGATCATCTTAGGATGCACCTCGAGCGCTTTGTCTCGCACCTCGTCGTAGTCGATACGGCCGGTGTCCTCGCGCAGGCGGTAGTGATGGAAGGTGTAGTCCCGACCGGAGAAGTTCACCTTGAGCCCGTGTGTGAGATGACCCCCGTGCTCGAGACGCATGGAGAGCACGGTATCGCCATACTCCAACGCGGCGAAATAGACCGCCTGATTGGCCGAAGAACCGGAGTGAGGCTGCACGTTGGCATGCTCGGCGCCAAATAGATCCTTGGCGCGTTCGATGGCGAGGGTCTCGACCGCGTCCACCACGTCACAGCCGCCGTAGTAGCGCTTCCCCGGATAGCCCTCCGAGTACTTGTTGGTGAGCACGCTCCCCACCGCCTCAAGCACCGCCCGGGGCGTGAAGTTCTCCGACGCGATAAGCTCGATATTGTCCTGCTGGCGGCGGAGTTCCCGTTCGATCAGCCCGGAGATAGCCGGATCGGTGTGCTCTAGCGGCTGCTCCGCGTAGCTCCCGGTCACGTCTGCTCCTCCGGCCGGGGTTCCGCACACGTCTTGATGCCCGTGAGCATCTCGACCCGGTGCTGGTGACGGCCGCCCTCGAAGTCGGTCTCGAGCCACGCGCGCAGAATGTCGACTGCGGCGCCGGCACCGAGGACGCGCGCGCCCAGACACAGGGTGTTGGCATCGTTGTGCGCCCGCGCTATGCGTGCGGAGAACGCCTCACTCACCGACACGGCGCGGATACCATCGATCTTGTTGGCGGCGATGGCCATGCCGGTGCCCGTGCCGCAGATGAGCACTCCCATGTCGGCCTCACCGGCCACGATCGCACAACCAACCCTGACCGCGAACGTAGGGTAGTCCACGCTGGCAAACCCGTTGGTGCCCATATCGATGACCGTGTGACCCCGCGACCCGAGCTCCTCTGCGATGGGCTCTTTCAGCGGGAATCCGGCGTGGTCGCAACCTATCGCGTAGCGCATAGCCCTTCCTTGCTTGGTGGCGTGTTCAAGAATAGCAGATGGGTCCGCCACGGCGACCACAGCTAGACGGATGGCGCCTCGCGCGCCTCCGTCACCCCAAGGCCGTCGCGATCCGATCCATGACCACGCCGGTCGGTACCGCCCCCTCCCGCAACACGACTGCCTGCTCGCCCGCGCAAAGGGGCCGAAGGTCTACCACGGTGGAGGCCGCCACGGCCGAGGCTACCCCAGACGGCGCGACATCCTCACCGGCTCCCGTCACCACACCCGACGATTCCCCAAAGTCGATCGCGGCGATGCAGTGCGCGAGCAGCAGCGGATCGACTTCGGCCACGGTGGCGGCGTCAGACCCGCCACTGGGATTGGCCGAGGAGGCAGCCAAAGGCATGTCAAGGGCAGTGAGCAGGGCCAGGAGAGGCGGATGAGCCGGCACGCGCACGCCGAGCGAGTCCTCTGTCCCCACCAGGTGCGGACGCTCGACGGCAGTGCCGACCACGAACGTATAGGGCCCGGGCAGGAGGGCTTCCAGCACCCGGATGGTCGGTGGGTCCAGATCCGGTAGAGCCGCCCGCACCGCACCGACCGACGGGAAGAGTACGGCCAGGGGCCGCTCCTCGTCTCTGCCTTTGGCCGCGAACAGACGGCGGACACCGGCGGGGCTGTTCCAGGCGGCGGCGAGGCCATATACGGTGTCGGTAGGCACGCCAAGGATCGCTCCCGCGCCCAGAGAACTCACCAGAGTCGCCACCCCGGCGGCGTCGAGATCGCCCGCCCCGATACGCAACGCACCCGGCCGCACTGCACGGACGATGCGCTCCTTGCCTGAGAGGTCCTTTGTCGTCGACGTGAGGACGAAGCCTGCCGCCTGCGCGAGCTCCGTCACGGCTGATGCCTGGGTGTCGCCCACCTCGACGAAGACGGCGCCGCCCGGCCCCAGGACCGCGGCGGCCTGCAGCAGCAGACGACGGTGGCAATCGAGTCCATCTTGCCCACCCTGCAGGGCAATCGGGGGCTCGAAATCGTGCACGTCGGGGTCCAGACTCTGGTACTCGGAAGCCGAGATATAGGGGGGATTGCTCACCACGACCCGCAGTGAGCCCGGTTCCACTCCCACGAGAAGATCGGTCTCGCGGAGATCGACCAGACCACCGAGGCCAAGGGTATCGCGGTTCCGCTCGGCGACCTGGAGCGCCGCCGAAGAGACATCGATGGCCAGCACGCGTACGTGCCCCTCCTGAGCGAGACTCAAGGCGATGGCGCCGCTGCCCGTGCCCACGTCGGCGATGAGCGGCGCCTCCGCCGGCTCGAGCGGAAGCAGCGGGCGTTTCCGCAACCACGCGAGCACGGCGTCGATCAGCTCTTCGGTCTCCGGCCGCGGAATCAGTACATCAGGTGTGACCTCAAGGGTCAGGTACCGGAAGTGTGCTCGGCCGAGGATGTACGCGACCGGCTCGTGATGCGCGCGCCGGGCAACCAGCCCCCGATACGCCCCTACCTCTTCGTCGGTCAGGGGACGGTCGAACTCGGTGTAGAGGTGGACGCGCTCCAAGCCGAGCACTTCGGCCAGCAGAAGCTCGGCGTCGAGCCGCGCTGAGGATGAACCCTTCGAGGCCAGGAACTCGGCGGAGACGGAGAGCAGGCGGGAGATCGTCCAGGCGCCCATCAGGCGCGTACCTGGCCGGGCGGGCTCACGACCGGCCTACAGTCGAGCCGCGTCGAATTGTTCGGCGCGGTCCTGGGCGATGAGGGCCTCCGTGAACTCTTCGAGCTCGCCCTCCAAGATGCCTTCCATGCGGTGCGAGGTGAGCCCGATGCGGTGGTCGGTCACCCGGCCCTGGGGGAAGTTATATGTGCGGACCTTCTGCGCCCGGTCGCCGGTGCCCACCTGACTGCGACGCAGGCTGGCCTCCTTGGCGTCCTTCTCAGCCTGGGCGGCGTCGAACAGACGTGCGCGCAGGATCCGCAGCGCGCGCTCTTTGTTCTGCAGTTGCGACTTCTCGTCTTGGCACGAGACCACGAGACCCGTGGGCAGATGGGTGATGCGGACCGCCGAGTCGGTGGTGTTCACCGACTGGCCCCCCGGCCCCGTGGAACGGTACACGTCGATGCGCAAGTCGTTGGGATCGATGGTGACCTCGACCTCCTGCACCTCCGGCAGGACGGCCACCGTAGCGGTGGAGGTGTGGATGCGGCCCGTCGACTCGGTCACGGGCACGCGCTGCACGCGGTGGACACCCGACTCGTACTTGAACACCCCGTAGGCGCCTCGGCCCTTGACCTCGAAGATGATCTCTTTCAATCCACCGAGCGGCGATTCGCTGGTAGTCAACACTTCCACCTTGTATCGCAGACGCTCGGCGTATTTTGTCAGCATGCGGGTGACCTCGAAGGCGAAGAGGGCAGCCTCGTCGCCCCCGGCGGCGGAACGGACCTCCACGATAGCGCTCTTCGCGTCTCGGGGGTCTTTCTCGACGGTGGCGGCGCGGAGGTCTTCGGCCAGACGCTCCATCGCTTCGCGGGCTGTGTCGCGTTCCTCCACCAAGAAGTCGCGCATCTCTGTGTCGAGGCCCGCCTCTTCGAGCATCGCCACGGCATCGGCTTCGGCGGCCTGGGCGGTCAGATACTCCGCCGCCATGCGATGGGGCTCCGACAGATCGGCATGAGCCTTCGACGCCTCGGCATACCGGGTTTGGTCATCGAAGATCGTGGGTTCGGAGAGTTCCCGCGTGAGCGCTTGGTATTTCTCTTCTATCTCTCCGACCAGGCGCTCGATCATGCGCCCGACTCCTCCGCCAACCGCAACATGGCCATACCCTTCGGCACCGGCTCGCCGCCCGATTCCACGCGCAGAACCTCCTGTAACACGGCGATGGCCACCTCTACTTCGGCCATGTCGGGTTCCCGCGTGGTGAGACGCTGGAGGGCCAGACCCGGCCACGACACGATGCGCGCGAACATGCCCTTCTGGTGACGCCCCGCATACCGAATCACCTCGTAGGACAACCCCGCGACGATGGGCATTCCCACCAGCCGCGAAAGGACCAACAGGGGTAGAGCGGGCTTACCGACCAAAGAAAAGACCAGGATAGCTACCACCATTACCACCAGCAAGAAGGCCGTTCCGCAGCGCGGATGACGCGTGGTGAACCGGCCGACGTGCTCGACATCGAGGGGCTCGCCGTGCTCGTAGGCATGGATGGTCTTGTGTTCGGCCCCATGATATTCGAAGACCCGCCGCAGATCGGGCAGGAGCGAGATAGCGCTCACGTATGCCAGGAAGATGGCGATGCGGATGAGCCCTTCCACGAGATTGAACACAATCGGATTGTTGAACGTGTCCTCGAAATACTTCACCACTGCGAGGGGGATGACGATGAACAGGCCCACCGCCAAGGCCATCGCGACGGTGAAGGTGAGCGCCAGTTCCTTCCAGCCCAGGGAAGATGGCTCCGCTACTCCCTCCGCCAGCTCTTCGGACCCGGGTTCCGATGCCGTCTGATCCTCCAGGCTATAGTCCGCCGACAGGCGCAGAGCCCGAATGCCCAACGTGAGCGACTCCACCAGCACCCCTACGCCTCGCACTACCGGCGTTTTCAGCACCGGATACCGGCGGGCAAGGGGCACAAGCGGGAACGAGTGACAGGAGATATCGCCCGACTGCCTGCGCACCGCGAGACCCCAGGAATTCTTGCCCCGCATCATCACGCCTTCCAGCACAGCCTGGCCGCCGATGGGATCGATAGCATCGTGGTGATCGGCGCAGTCCGGCGCGTCGCATGATCCGGGCTCTGGCGTGCCCGCGGCAACCAGACCCAGCGCCAGGCCGCGCCCGGCAGTGAGGGCCACATCCACACAGCGCGACAACACCTCAGCCACCCTTCGCCTCCCATAGTTCATCTGCGCTCGCCCTCCCACATGGACAGATTGTCGACCCGGCGCACTTCGTGACACCGGCGACACCGGGCCTCGTATGACTCCATAGCGCCCACCTTGATCAGCGGATCGTGCTCCGACGCAGGCCGCCCATCGACCAGCCGTTGAGTGCGCGATGCCGGGGCGCCACACACGGAACAGATGGCCTGTAACTTGTCGACAAACTCCGCTACGGCAAGCACGGCCGCCATGGGGCCGAACGGCAACCCGCGAAAGTCCTGGTCGAGCCCGGCCACGATCACCCGCTTGCCCCGGTCGGCTAGGAACTGGACAACGGGTGGCAGGTCGTCGTCCAGAAATTGAGCCTCGTCGACGGCCACGACGTCGGCCTCTTCGATTCCAGGCAACACGAGAACCTCATCGGCCCGCATGACGGAGTACGCTTTCCAGGAACGACCGTCATGAGAACTCACTCGGTCGAGTTCGTAGCGCACGTCGAGAGCAGGCTTCACCACGAGCACCGCCTGACCGGCGATCTCCGCCCGACGCAGCCGCCGCATGAGCTCCTCGCTCTTGCCGCTGAACATGCTGCCGCAGATGACTTCGACCCAGCCGTCTCGCTGGGAGATACGACGCATCAGGCCACTCCAGCGCGAGCAGGCTGCTGAAAAGTGACGCTTCGCCACCAGGGCGCACTGGGCGAGTGCGAGACGAGGACGCAGGAAGCGCGGAGAACTCGCTCCAGTGTGACGCCTCGCCGCGGGGGTGCGCTGGGCGAGTGCGAGGCAAGGACGCAGGGAGCGCCCGTAGCCGGAGGCTCCGGGCGCGACGGAGGACGACGCATTCGTGCCGTCCAGCGCGTCCGGGCGGCCGAGGTTTCATGCTGGAGCGAGCTCCAATAAGCAGCGCGACGTGTGCGACCGAGGACGCCTATCGCCTCGGCCAGTGCGTTCTGGCGGCCAAGGCTTCGTTTTTCGGCAGCCTCTAGGGGAGGATCAGTAGACGGGGTGGGTCTCCACCAAAACGCAGGGCGGCAGGAGGCGGGGATCGTCGGCGTTGTCGGCCATCACCTCTACGAGTAGGGCACTCAGGGTGAGATCCAGGCTGTCGTTGACTCCGTTGCTCATGCTGTCAGTATCGTCACCTTGGCGGCTCTTCTTTAGACGCGGACGAGAATTTTCCGAGCTCGGGTCCGCTCGGCCAATGCTTTCCACAGGGCGTTCGCGACTTTCCACAGGTAGGGGGCCGCGGTGGACGACCGAAGCCCGTTTCTCGGCGTGATTCGGTCCTACGTCGTATTCGCCGGAGGGGGGCGGGGGGATACTGTGACTATCGCGCAGGGCCCGTGCGCTTAGTCCAGTAGACACACTAAAGAAGGAGGCATCGTCGTGAACAGCGTGCAGTTGGTCGGCCGTCTGGCGACCGACATCGATCTCAAAGAGGTCACCGGCGGGTCGAAGGTGTGCAGCTTCATCCTGGCTGTGGATCGGTCGGCGGAGGAGGCGGACTTCTTTCGCATCAAGGCTTGGAA
>CAZDGO010000119.1:0-7003 GCA_964504825.1 uncultured Gaiellales bacterium | reverse complement strand
AGCGACTGCCTCGTCAGCAGGTTCCTCGGTGGCAGGTTCATCACCGGCAGGTTCCGCGGTGGCTTCAGCGGTTGGCCCGTCGGTGATTGCGACCTCTCCGGTCTCCGCCGACCCCTCAGCTGCGGCCACCGGAGCTTCGGCACCCTCTTCGCCTTCGGCCTCGGCGGCCTTCGCTTCCTCCTCCTCGGCCAGCAGATCCTCATGGATGCGGTATTCGGGCTCGAGCCGCTTCAGGCTCAGCGAGAGGCGACGACGATCGGGGTCGATCTCGATGATCTTGACGTTGACCTCTTGGCCTGGACGTAGGATCTCGTTCGGATCTTCCACGTGATGCTGCGCCAGTTCGGAGATATGGATGAGGCCTTCGACCCCCTCCTCGATCTCGACGAACGCGCCGAACGACACCAACTTGGTGACGCGGCCATGGACGATCTCGTTGACCTGCCGATTCTCGAAGACTTCCTGCCACGGGTCCTTCTGAGTCTGCTTCAGACCCAGCGAGATCCGCTGCCGGTCACGGTCGATATCCAAGACTTTGACGTTGACCTCCTGGCCGATGGTGAGGACCTCGGAGGGATGGTTCACATGGCTCCAGGAGAGTTCGGAGATATGGATCAGCCCGTCGATGCCGTTGAGATCGACGAAGGAGCCGAAGTCCACGATATTGGAGACGGTGCCGGTGACCAAGTCGCCCACGTTCATGCGGTCGAGGATCTGCTCGCGGACTCCACGGCGTTCCTCTTCCAGGACGGCCCGACGGCTCAGAACCACATTGTTCCGGAAACGATTGAGTTCGATGACCCGTGCCAAGAGGGGCTTGCCCAGGAACTCTTCCAGATCGGCCACGCGGCGGATATCCACAAGGGAGGCGGGAAGGAAACCGCGCACGCCCAGGTCGATGATAAGACCACCCTTGACGACCTCGATGACCATGCCCTCGACGGGAGTGCCTTCTTCGGCGGCTTTCTCGATCCGCTGCCACGCACGCTCGAAGCGGGCCCGCTTCTTGGAGAGGATCAACCGGCCATCGGGGTCCTCTTTCGTGAGCACCAGAGCGTCGATCTCATCGCCGACCGAGACCTCTTCTCCCGGATCGACCGATTTCTTGATGGAGAGCTCGTTGGCGGGCACCACGCCTTCACTCTTGTAGCCGATATCGACCAGGACCTCGTCCTTGTCGACCCGGACCACGATGCCCGTGACGATATCACCCTCTTCAAAGGTCACCATCGTCGCGTCGTAATTGGGGATCATCTCGCCGTCGACCTCGATCATGAGGTCGGCTCCACCCTTGAGAGTCTCTGGGCTGTCGTCGATTTGTTGGTCTGGCATGTAGTGTTTATTCCTCCTAGTAAAGAATTGGCGCATAGACCGAAGTCCGGCCACTGCGCTGAACGTAAGTATACCGCTGCATCTTCGAAAAGCAAAACAACGGACAGTGACGCCGTGCGCGTCCTACTTGGCCGTTAGCCAATCGGAGCCGATACCGGCGTCGACTATCAACGGGGGATCGATGGGGTACGCCATCACCATCTCCTCTACCATGGCTTCGCGCACTGCCTCAGCCTGCTCAGCCGGTACCTCGAAGAGCAACTCATCATGCACCTGCAGCACCAGCCGCGCCCTCGGAAGCTCATCTGCCAACCGCCGATGGCAGCGGATCATGGCCACCTTGATGATATCGGCCGCGCTCCCTTGGATGACCGAGTTCACCGCCAGACGCTCACCCAGCGAGCGGGTCTGGAAGTCGCTCGAACGCAGCTCCGGGATCGGCCTCCGGCGCCCGAAGACTGTGGCTACGAAACCATGCGTGCGGGCGTCGGCCACCGTGGCCTCGATGAAGCTCCGCACCCGCGGCATGCGCTCGAAATAGCGGTGGATGTAAGCGCCTGCCTGCTCCCGATCGATCCCAAGTTGCTGAGCCAATCCGAATGCGGAGATGCCGTACATAATGCCGAAGTTCACCGCCTTGGCGTACCGTCGCTGCGTAGAGTCGACCTCATCTTCCGGCACGTCGAAGACTTCGGCAGCCGTGTGCGTGTGGATGTCCTCCCCGTTCCGGAACGCATCCAACAACGTGGGTTCCTGCGATAGGTCGGCCATGATACGCAGCTCGATCTGCGAGTAGTCGGCCACCACAAGCAGGTTGCCCTCTTCGGCCGTGAAGCACTCTCTGATCTGCGCTCCCAGGGCGGTCCGCACCGGGATGTTCTGCAGATTGGGGTCGCTCGACGACAAGCGGCCGGTCGCTGCCACCGCCTGGTGGAACGTCGTGTGCAGCCTGCCCGTCGCCGCGTCGACGGCCGCGGGCAACGCCAAGAGATAGGTGCTGAGCAGTTTCGACAATTCGCGGTAGGTCTCGATGCGCTCGATGATGGGGTGACTCGCCCGCAGCGCCTCGAGAGTCTTGGCGTCGGTGGAGTAGTGGCCCGTCTTCGTCTTCTGCTGCCGCGCCAACCCCAGGCGCTCGAACAGAACCTGACCGAGCTGCTGCGGAGAGCCGAGGTTGAACTCACCCTGCGCCAACTCGTGGATGCCGGCTTCTAGACCGTCCATCTGATCCTGGATCTTCGCGGTGATCTCGCCGAGGCGATAGCAGTCGAGATGTATGCCCGCGCCCTCCATGTCTATCAGCACTCGGGTCAGCGGCAGTTCGATCTCCTCGAACAGGCTCCACATACCCAACTCGCGCAGGAGCCGTTCCTGCACCGGGGCCAACGCCACCACGGTGGCGGCCTCGGCCGCTCCGGCGTGCGGGCCTTCGGCGCGCACGGCCTGCAGACCCGCCTGCGCCGCCAACTCGAAGAGATCGTACGAGCGGCGACCGGGTGCCAGCAGGTAGGCGGCCAGATAGGTGTCATGGTCGGCACTCTCGAGCAGACCCGCGAGCGCGGTCGTCCGCTTGAGGTCGTGGCAGTAGCGCGGGCCCCGGCGCAGTAGCTCGCGCAAGGGACCGCTCACAGCGCTGAGATCGCTGAGCTCGCATACGGAGGGCGTGCCGTCTTCGGCCGCGTTCGGGCCGGGTCGACCGCGGCCGGCCGGTGCCTGAGCGAGCCAGACGTGGTCTCGTCCCTCGCTGGTGCGCGCGGCCAGACCCACGGGCAGCGACCAATCCACAGCAGCTTCGAGCCCCCGCGCATCGAGATCTCGCACATGCAATACTGTCGCTTCCGCGGGCGCGGGCCCAGACCCGAGAGCATCTTCCGTCGGAAGCACTTCCACGAGCCGATCTAAGAGGGAAGCGAACTCGAACCGGCCGAACAGCTCGCGCAGGCGCTCGCGGTCGACCTGATGAGGAGCCACCTCCGCCTTGTGGATTTCTATGGGAGCGTCGCGGTCGAGTATCGCCAGCCGCTTCGAAAGCCGGGCGGTCTCGCAGTGCTCGCGCAAGAGCGCCTGACGCTTCGGCCCCTTGACCCTGTCGACCCCGGCAAGCACCTCTTCCAACGAGCCGAACTCGGCCAGCAACTGGGCGGCCGTCTTCTCCCCGATCCCCGGGACCCCGGGTATGTTGTCCGATGTGTCGCCTTTCAGGCCGATCAGATCGGGGATGAGTCGCGGGAGAACACCGAAGCGTTCCACCACGGCGGCCGGATCGTACATCTTGACCTCGGTGATGCCCTGGGTGTTGGACATCACAGTCACGTGCTCGGTGACCAACTGCAGTGCGTCGCGGTCACCCGTGACGATCACGAGCTCCCGCCCCTCGGCATCGGCTTGGCGGGCCAGCGTAGCTATGATGTCGTCGGCCTCGAAGCCGGGTGCGGCCAGATTGACGAACCCGAACGCCTCCGCCAGTTCGACGAAGAACGGCCACTGCTCGACGAGAAGGTCAGGCATGGGCTTGCGCTGGGCCTTGTAGGCGTCGAACTCCTCGTGGCGGAAGGTCTTCTGCTTCGAATCCCAGGCCACTATCACCCCGTCGGGGCGGTAGTCGGAGAGGATCTTGATCATCATCGCGCAGAAGCCGTAGAGGGCGTTGGTGGGGAAACCCGCCGATGTGGCGATGCTATCGGGTAGGGCGAAGAAGGCCCGGTAGGCGATGTTATTGCCGTCGAGGACGAACAGACGGCCGTGGGGATGAGGCAAGGGCATGCCCCATTGTACCCTGCGGCTTCAGGGGTTACGTGCCGCGCGGCTTCAGGGGTCGGGCCCGGCGATCGAGAACGCCGGGCCCGACAACGTCGGCGCGGTTTACAGAACCGCCAGATACCGGTCGAGTTCGTACGGGGTCACGACCGCCTTGTACTCGTCCCACTCGGCCTGCTTGTTCCGCACCAGATATTCGAAGATGTGATCGCCGAGGGCCTCGCGCATCAGGCTGGACTGCTTGAACTCGGTGATCGCCTCGCTCAGATCGGCGGGAAGGGACACGATGCCGGCGGCCCCCCGCTCGGCCTCGGTCATGTCGTAGATGTTGTTGCTGGCCTCGGGCATCAGCTCGTAGCCCTCTTCCATCCCCTTGAGACCGGCGGCGAGCATGACGGCGAACACGAGATATGGGTTGCAGGCAGGGTCGGGGTTCCGCATCTCGACCCGCGTGGCCTTCTCTTTGCCCGGCTTGTACATGGGCACCCGCACCATCGCCGAGCGGTTCCGCCGTGCCCAGCAGCAATAGATCGGCGCCTCGTATCCCGGAACCAAGCGCTTATAAGAGTTCACCCACTGGTTGGTGACCAGGCAGAGTTCCCGAGCGTGCTTCAAGAGGCCCGCGATATACGACTTGCCGGTCGAGGAGAGGTGGTACTCGTCGGCACCGTCGAAGAACGCGTTCGAGTCGCCCTTGAAGAGAGACTGATGGGTATGCATGCCCGAGCCGTTCTCTCCGTAGATGGGCTTGGGCATGAACGTCGCGTACACGCCGTTGGCTTGGGCGATCTCCTTCACCGTGAGCCGGTAGGTCATGACCTGGTCGGCCATGGTCAACGCGTCTCTGTATCGCAGGTCGATCTCATGCTGCGACGGCGCCACCTCGTGGTGAGAGTACTCCACTTCGATGCCCAGTTCCTGCAGAGCGGTGATCGTGTCCCGCCGCAGGTCGCTGGCCACGTCCAGCGGAGTCAAGTCGAAGTATCCTCCGTGGTCGAGCACCTTCGTGCCGTTGCTGTCCTCGAAGTAGAAGAACTCGAGCTCAGGACCCGTGTACATGGTGAGACCCATGTCCGACGCTTTCTTCAACAGGCGCTTGAGCACATAGCGCGGATCGCCGGGGAACGGGTTGCCGTCGGGCGTGAGGATGTCACAGAACATGCGCGCCGTGCCGCCCGACGCCTTGCGCCAGGGCAGGATGGCGAACGTGCTCGGATCGGGGAGGGCCACCATGTCCGATTCCTGGATGCGGGTGAAACCCTCGATAGAGGAGCCATCGAAGCCCATACCCTCGTCGAACGCCAGCTCCAGCTCAGATGGCGTCACGGCGAAACTCTTGAGGAAACCAAGTACATCGGTGAACCAGAATCGGACGAACTTGATGTCCTGGTCTTTGACCGCTTTGAGGACGCTCTCTTTGGTCATCCCGTTGCCCATGCGTCACCTTCCTGTCGCGCGTTCCAGCTGGTCAACACTACCCCGAGTGCTCCAAAGGGACAACGAGCGAGTGGACAAAAAGACCGGGGTTCCCGTTGGCCGAATGTCGAAGAGCGGCAATCCGTAGGCCCGCGCCGGGGCGCCACGCCAAGATGGGTGCGGGCGTAGGCTAGTACGCGTAGAGCTTGCCGTACGGGCGGCTGCTATACGGAAAGAGCTTGATGAAGGGTACTGACATCACCTCGGCGACGTCGAGGCCCATCACCCGGCAGAAGTCGCCCACCACGTCGGCCAGCCGAACCGCGTCGGCAGCGTCGGGAGTGGTCACCGCGACCTCTTTCCCGAGTTGGTGCTCTTCTACTGCTCCCCTCAGGAAGATGAGCCCGCCGTGCATGCCGGTGCCCACGTAGGAGCCCACGAGCGCGTCCTCGGATTCTCCCAACCCCAGAAGGATCAGCTCGCCCCCGGCCATATACTCGCCGAAGAAGTCCCGGGCTCGGCCTCCGGCCACGATGACCGGCCGTCTGTGCTTGTAGGACTTCATGTGGATGCCCACCCGGTAGCCCACGTCGCCGCGCACGTAGAGGCGTCCGCCGCGCATGCCATAACCGAGCACGTCACCGGCGTCGCCGTTCACCACGACCAGACCGCGGTTCATGGTGTTGCCGATGCCGTCCTGAGCGTTGTCGTTGACGATCACTGTGGGGCCGTCCATGAACGTGGCCAGGTCGTTGCCCGGGACGCCGTTCACGACGAGGGTGACGCCATCACCGGCGAGGCCGGCGCCGATGTAGCGCTGGCCGTTCACGTTGTCCAGGATGACGGTGTGCGCGCCGGCCTCGATCTGTTCGCGGATCTGCTCGTTGAGGGTCTTGTAGTAGATGTGGCGCGCGTCGACGCGGGCGGCGCCCGCCTCCACCACGACCGGACCCTTGCCGCCACCGGGCTGCCCGGCCACGATGCGGGCCGGTTCGATGCCGGTTGGACCCTTCCGCAGAGGCCCGGTAGGCACATTGCGCACGACCTCGGACGATACCGGCCGGCTCCCGTCGATCATCAGTGCCCCACTCCCGCCTGCTTGACTCCCAGGATGCGGGCCGTGCTCTCATCGAGTCCCAGACAGCGCAGGCGTTCGCGACTGCCTCGCAGGCTCTCGATCGCGTTAACACCCAAGGCGCCAAGGATCTCGGCCACCTCGTGACTCCAGGCGCGCACGAGGTTAGACAGCCGCTCCGCGCCCCACTCGGGGTCCAGCCTCCGCGTCAGTTCCGGCCGCTGGGTGGTGATGCCCCAGGAGCAGGAACCGGTATGACACTTCTGACACACGTGGCAACCCAAGGCCACCAGCGCCGCCGTGCCGATGCCACAGGCATCGGCGCCTAGGGCGATCGCCTTGGCCACGTCGGCCGAACTGCGGATGCCTCCGGCCGCCACGATGGACCCGCGGTTGCGGATGCCCTCGTCGCGCAGGCGCTGA
>CAZDGO010000118.1:0-7066 GCA_964504825.1 uncultured Gaiellales bacterium | reverse complement strand
AGGAAGCGCTCGTAGCAGCGCTACGTGCGCGACCGAGGACGCCGTATCGCGCCGGACAGTGCGTTCTGGTGGCCAAGGCTTCGTTTTTCAGCAGCCTCCTAGAACAGCCGGCGCAGAGCGGACACCAGTCGCTCAACCGGGCCGGGCGCGGGTTGGGCTGAAGTCGCGACTACCTCCGGCTCGACGACCGCCGGTATGCCGGTCACGCGGAAGATTTCCTCGCCCGGGCGACTCCAGTTCAGCGAGGTCCGCGCGAGCGCCTCGAGGTTCGGCTCGCTCCGCAGGCGACGCGCGTCGGCCTTCAGACCCTCGTTCTCCTGCTCCAGCAAGGAGACCTCCTGCTGTTTCACCGCGAGGAGCGCTTCGGTCTCCCGAGAGTCCTTGTAGGGCCTGATGCTGGCGCCCGCGGCGAGCGCGAGTATGACCACGATCAAAATCCACGCCGGAACGCGAAATCGCCGCGCCGGTGCGCGAGAGGCGGGCACTCCGACCTCCGTCCGCAGCTGTCTCGTGCGCATCGCAGTCATCTTCGTGGTGTTCGGCACCGGGTAGGCGAATCCTCCGCTCTGCCGAAAGCTCGTTTCAAGACGACTACGCGCGCCGTCGCAGATGCGCGAAGGCGGCCAGCCCCGGATAGTGCGCGGCTTCCGCGAGCTCGTCCTCGATGCGGAGCAGTTGATTGTATTTTGCCGTCCGCTCACCCCGGCACGGAGCGCCCGTCTTGATCTGGCCGGCATTGGTCGCCACGGCCAGGTCGGCGATGGTGCTGTCCTCGGTCTCGCCGGACCGGTGACTCACCACCGTCGTGTAGCCGGCACGGTGCGCCATGGCCATGGTGTCCAGGGTCTCGGAGAGCGTCCCGATCTGGTTCACCTTGATCAGGATACTGTTGGCCACTCCTAGCTCGATCCCCCGGGCAAGCCGCTGGGTATTGGTCACGAACAGGTCATCGCCCACCAGTTGCACCTTGTCGCCGAGCAGGTCGGTGATGGCGGCCCACCCCTCCCAGTCTTCCTCGGCCATGCCGTCCTCGACGCTGATGATCGGGTACCGTTCGCACAGGTCGGCGTAGTAGGCGGCCATCTCCGGAGGCGACAGCGTGCGGCCCTCACCCTCGAGTACGTAGACACCACGGTCCACATCGAAGAACTCGGTCGCAGCGGGGTCGAGCGCGATGAACACGTCCTCGCCGGGAGCGTACCCAGCCTTCTCCATCGCCTCGATGAGAATCTTGATGGCATCCTCGTTGCTGGCCAGATTGGGCGCGAAGCCGCCTTCATCGCCCACAGATGTGCTCAACCCCCGCCCCGCGAGCACCTTCTTAAGGGAGTGGAACACCTCGGTGCCTATCCGGAGTGCGTCGGAGAACCTCGACGCGCCCGCGGGCATGCACATGAACTCCTGCAGGTCGACATTGTTGTCGGCGTGGCTTCCGCCATTCAGGATGTTCATCATGGGTACCGGCAGTTGGTAGGCGTTCACGCCCCCCAGATACTGGTACAGCGGGAGCCCGAGGGTCTCAGCGGCCGCGCGGGCGACCGCCAGCGATACGCCCAGGATAGCGTTGGCCCCCAACACGGCCTTGTTCGGCGTGGCGTCGAGTTCTTGCAGCACCGCGTCGATCTCACGCTGGCGGACGGCGTCCATGCGCACGACCGCATCGGCGATAGTGCCGTTGACGTTCTCGACAGCCTTCAGTACCCCTTTGCCTCCGTAGGGGCCTTCTTCGTCGCGAAGCTCCACTGCCTCGAACCGGCCCGTAGATGCTCCCGAAGGCACTGCCGCCCGCGCCCTGACACCGGACTCCAAGGTGACCTCGACCTCTATTGTAGGGTTGCCCCTGGAGTCCAGTATCTGGCGTGCGTAGACGTCGATGATCTCCGTGAAATCCGTCATGTCGTTGCCTCCCCGATCGTTACATCCCGGCCCCGCGCCAGGGTGATCTTCGCCCGCTGATAGTACCCTTCTTGTTCGAGTAAGCCTATCTCCCCGAACGCCACACCTTCGGTCGCCGCCAAGTCGGCGGCCTGGTCGACCCGGTTTCGAAAGCGCTCCGCGGATGCCCGCAGCTCGAGCTCGGGATCGGCTCCCACCTTCCGCGCGAGGTTCACTACGGCGAACAGGAGGTCTCCCACTTCTTCAGCCACCCGCGCCGAGACCCGCGGCCGTTCCGTGGGGTCCGGCCCTTCGGGATGGTCCGGTCGTTCGGCGACGTTCGCCTGTGCCGCGGACTGGGCCATGGCCGCATCGACCTCGTCGGCCTCTTCCCTGACCTTGTCCAGCACCTCGCGGGCCTCAAGCCAGTCAAACCCGACGGTAGCCGCGCGCTGCTGCAGTTTTTGCGCGTACAGAGTGCCCGGCAGAGAGGCCGGTATAGCATGGAAGATGCCCTCACGCCCCTCGGTATGGCGCTTGACCGCGTCCCAGGTGCGCTTGACGTCTGCGGGAGTGTCGGCGGTGGCTCCCGCGAAGATATGGGGATGACGGCGGACGAGTTTCTCGCGGATGCCCTCCGCGACCTCGCCTAAGTCGTACCAGCCGGCCTGCTCAGCGACTTGGGCCAAGAAGTAGACCTGAAACAGGAGATCGCCCAGCTCGTCGCGCACATGGTCATGACGTTCGGGCCCGCCCTCGCGGACCGCGTCGACAAGCTCGTACGTCTCCTCGAGCGTGTATGCGACGATGTCCTCTTGCGTCTGCTCACGGTCCCACGGACACAGCTGCCTGAGCGTACCGGTAAGGTCGTAGAGCCGGCCGAGAGCGGCGAGGATAGTCTCCCGACGCTCCCCGGTAGTCATCTCGCCCACGCTCGCCTCCCCTCCACAACCACACTGGGGGCGGTCGCCCGCCCCCAGTGGATCACACATGGTTCCGTGGCCGAAACCGGTACGGACCTACTGCTTGGCCGTGGTGGTTGGCGCAGCCGGCACCGTGGTCGCCGTGGCTCCGGGCACCGTCGTTTCCGTGGCTGCTCCACCGGCCGCCGTGGTGGTCGTGGTAAGTTCCATGCCGCCCTTCAGCACGACCTTCAGCTCGGTCTTCATCTTCGCCAGCCACGTTTCCCACGCAGCTGCCTTCTTCGGATCGAGCAGCTGGGTCTTGATCTTCTCTTTGACCTCGTCGAAGGTCTGCTGCTTGGCCGGGGTTATCTCCGTGACCTGGATGAGATGGTAGCCATATTGGGTCTTCACCGGCTCGGACATCTCGCCTTTCTTCAGGCTAAAGACGGAGGTCTCGAACTCAGGCACCATGGTGCCCTTCTGCACGACCCCGAGATCACCGCCTTGGTCCTTGGTGCCCGTATCGCTGGAGAGCTCCTTAGCCTTCGCAGCGAAGTCGGCCCCTTTGACGATATCCTGCCGGGCCTTCTCAGCCTTAGCCAGGGCGTCGGCCCACTGAGCGTCGGTGTATGTGCCTTTGGCATCCGGCGTACCGCCCCCTGGAGCGAAGAGGATATGCCGCGAGGTGCGGGCTTCATCCTGCTTGAACTCAACCTTGTGCTGGTCGTAGTATTTTTGGATCTCGGCATCGGGGATGGCTACATCCTTGGTGACGGTCTCGGCGGCTTTAGTCAGCAGTGTGCGCTCGCGGAAGCTGGCCTTGAGCTGATCGAGCGTGATCTGCTCCTGCTTGAGAGCAGCATCGAATTTGGCCTGGTCGTTGCCGAACATCGCCTTCGCCTGGTCGACCTGGTCCTGCACGTCTTTGTCGGTGACGGTCACTTTGAGCGACGGCGCCTTGATCTCAGCGATCTTCAGCGTGACCATGTAGTCGAGCGCCCGCTGCTCCAGGAGCTTGTATCCCGGCGCATCCTTGGTCTTGTCGGGAGCCTGGTCTTTGAGCTGAGCGATGATCTCCTTCATCTTGGTGTCGAACTGTTCCTGGGTGATGGTCGCATCGCCCACTTTGGCCACAGCGCCAGTCGGCAGATCGCCTCCGCAGCCCGTGAGCAGGACCACGGCGAATGCAAGAGCCGCACCCGCCGCAACTAATCTCTTCAACACACTCGACCTCACTTGTCCTGCCCGGCAGGCGCGCCACGCGCCACCCATTCGGGCCCTTTGTCAAACTGCTTCCTCGACCTCTTGAGAGCAGGTCGAGAGTATATCACCGAGCACTTGATCGACCACCTGACGGACTTCCCTGCCGTCCCCCCTGAACGACAGGCCGAGTTGGCCGGTGGCAGGAGCGTACACGTAGCGGCGGTCACGCAGTCGAAGGGCCTCCCGCCCGCCCGTGGGCAGGAACAGCCCTGTTACCGAGAGCTTCTGCTGGCGCACTACGAGAGATTCGGCGCCCAACTTCTCGATCGCCACCCGCACACTGCCGAGGAACAACAGGTTCTCCACCGGCTCCGGCACCGCACCGAACCTATCCCCCAGCTCCTCGCGCAGCGTCTCGAGCTCCTCCTGGACATGGGCCGCGGCGACCCGGCGGTGCAGATCGACCTTTGCCGCCTCGTACGCGATGAACGTGGAGGGAACGTAGGCATCTACGCCTATATCTATCCGGGGCACGCGCTCCCGCGCGGGCTCCTTGCCCTGGAGAGTCTCGACCGTATCGTGCAGCATCGACAGGTACATCTCGAAGCCCACCGCGGCGATATGGCCGGACTGCTCGTCGCCCAGAAGACTGCCGGCGCCCCGTATCTCGAGATCGCGCATGGCTATCTTGAAGCCCGAGCCGAGCTCCGTGTAGTCGGCCAGAGTCGATAGCCTGGCTTGGGCTTCCTCAGTAAGGACGGCTTCGTCGGGATGGAAGAGATAGGCGTGGGCCACTCGGCTTGAGCGCCCGATACGTCCGCGGATCTGGTAGAGCTGAGCCAGACCCAGCAGGTCGGCCCGCTCGACAATCAGGGTGTTGGCGTTGGGGATGTCCAGGCCGCTCTCGATGATGGTGGTCGTCACCAGCACGTCATAGTCGCCGCGCAAGAAGCCCAACATGACCTGCTCCAGCTGTTGCTCCGGCAGCCGGCCGTGAGCCACCCCGAAGCGCACCCGGGGCATGATCTCGGTCAAGCGTGCGGCGGTGCGATCGATGGTCTCCACCCGGTTGTGCAGGTAGAAGGCCTGCCCACCCCGATCGACTTCGCGCTCGATGCTCCGCGTGATCAAGCTTTCATCGTAGAGCCCGACGTAGGTCTGGATAGGGTGGCGGTCGCGTGGTGGCGTCTCGATGACCGATATGTCGCGCACTCCGGAGAGCGACATCTGTAGGGTGCGGGGGATCGGAGTGGCCGACAACGCGAGCACATCGACCTTCACCTTGAGATTGCGCAGGGCTTCTTTCTGCGCCACGCCGAAGCGCTGTTCCTCGTCCACGATGACCAGGCCGAGGTTCTTGGGTCTGACGTCTTGCGAGAGCAGACGGTGCGTGCCGATGAGCACGTCGACCGTGCCGGCCGCATAGTCGTGCAGTATGCGGCGCTGTTCCTTGGGGCTGCGGAAGCGGGACACCATCTCCACTTTGACCGGAAACTCGCCCAGTCGCTCGCGGAACGTGGAGTAGTGCTGCTGAGCCAGGATGGTCGTGGGCACCAGCACCAGCACCTGTTTGCTATCCATGACCGCCTTGAATGCGGCCCGCAGGGCCACCTCGGTCTTGCCGTAGCCCACGTCGCCGCAGATCAGGCGGTCCATCGGGACGGGCTGTTCCATGTCGTCTTTGACCGCGTCGATGGTGCAGAGCTGATCCGCCGTCTCGTCGTAGGGGAAGGCCCGCTCGAAGCGGAGCTGCCACTCTCCGTCCTCGGGGAAGGCATGGCCCACAGCGGTGGCCCGCGTCGCGTAGAGCTGCAGCAACTCTCCGGCCAGCTCGCGCACTGCCCGGCGCGCGCGATTCTTGACCTGCTCCCATGCACGGCCGCCCAGTTTGGAGAGTGTGGGCGCGGCACCGTCGGCACCCACATAGCGGCTGACCTTCTCGATCTGGTCGTGGGGGATGTACAGCATGTCGGCGTCGCGAAAGGCGATGTCGAGGTAGTCACGGGTCACCCCAGCCACCGTCTTGGTGGAGAGACCCTCGAACCTCCCGATGCCGTGATCCTCGTGCACGACGTGGTCGCCCTTGCGCAGGTCTCGGAAGCTGGAGATCTCGGCCCCGACCACGAGACGACGCTCGGCGGTGGATTTGCGCCGCCGCGGGAACACCTGGGTGTCGGTGACCAGGGCCAGCTTGATCTCCGGAAGGGTGAAGTGCCGCCGGTGTCCCGCCGAGAGGTACGTGACGCCGGGGGTTTCCGGCACCGCATCGGCCCCTGCGGGTCTTCCCGACAGCCGCTTCAAGATGTAGAGGGCCCGCCCGGCTTCAGCCCGAGATTCGAAGGCGACCACCACCCGGTAACCTTCGCCAGCCAGGCGTTCGAGAGCGCGTTCCGCCTCCGGGAGACTCGTGACCGGGAGGTCGCCACTCGTAGCCCGCACCACCAGATCGTCGGGGGCCGTGTCCGCCGGACCGATCAGCGACAGGCAGGGGCGGGCGGCCAGCGAGCGGGCGACGGTCTGCCACGTGCTGTAGTGCCCTCGGCCCTCACCGTCCGCGCCGAACACGTCATCGAGGTCGGCCTGGAAAGCCTCGCCCCGCGTGGCCGCCCGGGCCGGATCTACCAAGACGATGCGCGTGTCGTCGCGTAGAAAGTCGGTGATCGGTCTCGGCTCGACGTCCACGGCCTCAGTGGCCGCCTCTATGGACAGTTCATCCACGGCCGCGAGGGATCTCTGCGAGTACACCGAGAATCTCCTCAGACTCTCGACCTCGTCGCCCCAGAACTCCAATCTCACCGGGGCCGACTCGGTGGCCGGGAACACGTCGACCAACCCACCCCTCACCGAGAAGTCACCGGCGTCCTCGACCTGGTCCACCCTGCGATAGCCCAGGTCGACGAGATCTTCGAGAAGCCGGTCGAACGGCACTTGGTCGCCGATCGCGAGGCGACGTGGTCCGCGGGCGCCCGGGAGCGCCGCCTCCATCAGCGTAGCCGCCTCCACGACGACGACCGCCGGTAGGGCCAAGGCTTCGAGAGCGAGCGAGCGCCGGGCGGCCACGCGCGCCGGCACTCCGGCCTCCG
>CAZDGO010000117.1:0-7076 GCA_964504825.1 uncultured Gaiellales bacterium | reverse complement strand
GTGCCCGGCGCCCAGCCGACGCCACTGTCGCCTAGCGCGACGCGGCGGTCGCCGCCTGCTCCTTCTCCTCCAGGGCCGCCAGGATCCGCTCCGGCGTCATCGGCAGCTCCCGCAGGCGGATGCCGATGGCGTCGTAGATGGCGTTGGCCACCGACGGGGCGATGCCGACCATGCCGGGCTCGCCCACTCCCTTCGCGCCGAAAGGCCCCTTGGGATCGGGCTTGTCGATGATGATGATGTCGCACTGCGGCATGTCCAGGAAACCGGGGACCTTGTAGGAGTCGTAGTTCGTGGTCTCCACCACTCCGGTCTCCTTGTTGATGACGTAGTTCTCGGTCAGCGCATAGCCCAGACCCTGCTGCACGCCGCCCTCGATCTGGCCCTCGACCGCCATGGGGTTGATGGCCGTGCCGCAGTCCATGGCCACCACGATCCGGGGCACCCGCACCCGCCCGGTCTCGATATCCACCTCGACCTCGGTGAAGTATGCCCCGTAGATGGGGGAGTTCCACACCGGCTCGAACGACTGTTTGCCCGAGAAGTTGGTGGCGTCGCCGCCGAAGCTGTAGATGGCGTCGTAGCAGACATCGCCCACGCTGCAGCCGATCTCCGGCTTGTATTTCACATAGATCCTACGGTCTCTGACCTCTAGGTCGCCCATCTCGGCGCCCAGCATCTCGGCGGCATGCGCGAGAAGTTGCTCCTTGGCTTGGGCGGCCGCGCGCAGAGTGGCGCCGCCGATGGCATACGTGGAGCGGCTGGCGTCGGAGCCGTATTCGAAGAGGGTCACGTCGGTGTCACCCGTGACGATGTTGACGTCTTCCGCCCGTATGCCGAGCTCCTCGGCGCAGATCTGCGACAGCGCGCCCCAGATGTGACTGCCCACCGGAGCCGGATGCACCGTGAGGTCGGCGGAACCATCCTCGTTCAGCTTGACCAGGGCGTTCGAATGCTCCAGATAGAGCGGCGCGGCGCCGGTGCAGTGGCTCATGGTGCACATGCCGTAGCCCCGCCTGATCCGGCCTGTGTCCTTGACCCGCGAAATCCGTTTCTCCTTCCACCCGAACTTCTTCATGCCGCTGATGATGCAGTCCTCGAGGTAACTGCTCTCGAGATAGAGGCCCAGGGCGGCGATATCCCCGGTCTGTTTGGCGTTCCGCAGGCGGATGTCGACCGGGTCGATACCCAGCTTCTCCGCGGCCTCGTCCACCAGCTGCTCGGTGGCGAACGACATGACCTCGTTGCCGAAGCCGCGCATGGCGCCAGCCATGGGGGTGTTGGTGAGCACCATGTCGGCCGATCCGGCCCGGTTCGGACAGCGGTAGTGCCCCATCACCAGGGCCATGCCGATGACCGAGGCCATCGGCCCACAGCCCATGTATCCGCCCAGGCGGCCTACCATGTACGTCTTGGTGGCCGTCAGCGTGCCGTCCTTCTTGAAGCCCATGCCGACGTCGACGCGGTCGAAACCGGTGCGGCCCTCCAGGCCCACGAAGTTCTCCTCGCGGGCGAACACCAACTTCACGGGCTTCCTGGTCTTGAGCGCCAGGGCGACGCACACCGGCTCGGCGCAGAGCGCCCCCCGCTGACCGAAGCTGCCGCCGATGAACGGCGTCATCAGCTTGATCTTGCGTACGGGCATCTTGAAGATGTGGGCCAGCTCACGGCGGGCGAGATGGGCCAACTGAGACTGCGACCACACGTTCAGGCGGCCGCCGGCGTCGACGTAGGCGAGGCAGGCCGCGGTCTCCTGGGTGCAGTGCTCCTGCTTGGGAGTCCTGAACGTGCCCTCCACGACGAGGTCGGCGTCGCTGAGGGCCTGGTCGGCATCCCCCTCGGGGAACGGATAGCTGAAGTGCTTCGCGACGTTGCCCGGAGCGACCTCGCTGATCTGAGGCGCCCCCGGCAGCATGGCCTCCTCGGCATCGATGACGAACGGCAGCACCTCGTAGTCGACGTCAAGCAGGAGGAGCGCCTGCTCGGCCACGTGCTCATCCACGGCGGCTACGGCCGCGATCGCGTCGCCGAAGTGGCGGGCCCGTCGGTTGACCACCGCTTCCTCCGGCGGCACAAGATAGCCCTCGATGAGGGGCTTATCTTTCATCCCCCGGTCGAAGGTGTTCCACTCCGAGCAATCGTCGGGGGTGATGATGGCCGCCACCCCAGACAGCGCCGCCGCCCGGGACGTGTCGATGTGCCGCACCACCGCGTGCGGATAGGGGCTCCTCAATATCTTGGCGAACAGCATCCCGGGCAGTTGGATATCGGCCACGAACCTGGCTTCGCCCGTAGCCTTCGCGGGGCCGTCGGGCTGCGAGATCCTCTGACCGACGACGGAGAAGGTCTCAGACATGTGTGTCGACCTCCCCACGCACGGCCGCCAAGGCCGCGGGCACCGGCGTCACGGGAGTGACGGCCGCGGGCACCGCCTCCCCCCGCATCACACCCGCGGCCGCCAGCACCGCCTCGACGATCTTGACGTAGCCGGTGCACCGGCAGATGTTCCCCGAGAGAGCATGCCGCACGTCCTCTTCGGTGGGGTCGGGGTTGCGGTCGAGCAGGGCTTTGGCGGTCAGGATCACCCCGGGGGTGCAGTAGCCGCACTGGATGGCTCCGTACGTGACGAACGCCTCCTGGAGAGGATGCAGACCGTCTCCGCCGTTGAGCCCTTCGATGGTGGTGATGTTCTTGCCCCTCACCGCCAGTGCCAGAGTCATGCAGGCCAGCACCGGCACACCGTCCACAAGCACCGTGCAGGCGCCGCAGTTTCCCACTCCACAACTGTGCTTCGTGCCCGTGAACCCCAGCCTGTCTCGCAATATCTCTATGAGCAGCCAGTGCGGCTCGATCGCGATCTCGTGAGGTTCGCCGTTCACGCTGAATCTCGCCAGCATCTTCATGCGGTCTCCCCTCCGACCCGGCCCGCGGTCTCCCCTGCGTCCGCGCCCGCGCTCTGCAGCCACAACTCGTTGACAGCATCGGCGACCAAGACCCGCACCATGCGGCGACGGTACTCCGCGCGCGAACGGGGCCGCGCCTCCGAGGCGGCCATCTGGGCGGCTTCCTCGATCAGCTCCGGGGTGAGCCGGCTGCCCCGCAGGATGCTCTCCGCCCCACGGACCCTCGTCGCTATCGGCGCCACCGAGCTCAACGCGATCTTGACGTCGCGGCACACGTGATCCTGATCCACGACGAGGACGACGGCCGCCCCGACCAGGGTCTCGTCGGTCGCCGTGACCTTCGTGCGACACTTGTAGCATCCGGCGCCCCCGGGCGGGATCGGCGGGATGCGGATCTGCGTGAGGAGCTCGTCGGCGAACAGCACCGTGCAGAAGGGTCCGGTGCAGAATTGGTCCAGGGGGATGATGCGCCCGCCCAAGGGCCCAACCAGCGTCAGCTCGGCCTCGAGAGCAACAAGCACGGGGGGCGTGTCCTGCGAGGGTCCCGCCTTGCACACGTTGCCGCCGATGGTGCCCATGTTCCGGATCTGCGGCGTGCCCACCTCGTTGCATGCGGTTGCGAGCATCGCGAAGTGCTCACGCACGATCGGCGAGCGCGCGATGGCTGCGTGAGTCACCAGGGCGCCCACACGGAGGCTCCCATCGGCGTCGAGCTCCATGAAGTCGAGTTCGGCAAGCTGACTGATCGCGATGACGTGCTCGGGCCCGAGCTCACGCTTCTTCATCGAGACGACCAGGTCGGTTCCACCGGCCAGGACCCGAGCCCCGTCGCCGTAGGTGGAGAGGAGCGCCACGGCCTCCTCGACACTCGTGGGCTCGTGAAACTCGAACGGCCTCAACAACCGAAACATCGAACCTCCTCGCGCCGGCAACCCGCCGGGAGGCGGGCGTGACAATGCGTGACTATGATAGACCAAGAGTCGAGACCCGGGCCTCCGCCGATGGCGAGCTCCGCACGCGATGGCAGCGCGCGGCTCTATTGACGGCCTGTGTGTCGCCGTGTACGGTAATCGACATGAAGAAGCCACTCGTAGCAGCGGTAGCGATCCTGGCGGTTGTCACGTTGGCCGGCTGCGTCCCCGGCCCGAACCAGCTGGTCGGTTCGGCCGACGGCGCGGGCAGTGTGGCCGGATTCTGGCAGGGATTGCTGCACGGCTTCTTCGCCTTGTTCACCTTCATCTGGTCGCTCTTCTCCGACAAGGTAACTATGTACGAGGTGCACAACAATGGCACTTTGTACAACCTCGGCTTCCTTGTCGGAGTGATGGTGTTCTTCGGTGGCGGAGGCGGAGGCGCCAGCAGAGGTTCGCGGGGCCGCTGACTCCCGGGGCGAAACCCTGCTACGGCACCATGGCCAAGCTTCGGCGCGCCTTGGGCGTGCAACTGACGGCTTCGCCGATAGGGCCCAACTTCGTCAAGGGCCGCCAGGCCCCGCCGTCAATACGAACACATGCTCAACCGGGTCGAACCCCTCCCGCTGCAGAATGACGTCCAACCGCACCAGGCCCACGGACGTCAGCGAGAAACCGCTCATCTGATAGCGCTCGAGACCGTCCTTGTCGCGATCGGAGGCCGGCAGACTCATTAAATACGGAGCACCGACTACGACGTGGGCGGGGGCGCTCGCTGCCCCCACGCGGCGATCGAGAACGTCCACGGCGAGGTCATTGTCTCCGATGATCCCCGGCGCCAGGCGCAGCACCATATGCACGGGGCCGATGTCGGCCGGCAACGCTGGACCCAGACGTTCGTGCGCGGCCCAGGCCATGCCCGCTGGAGCCAGACTGGTCATCATCGCCACCGCCATCAGCACGACGACCCCGACCGACACCTCGGCCTAGATCACACGGGCGAAGTGCCAGGCGGCCCGGGCGGCCCGGGCCTCCGTCGCCTCCTCAGTCGTCGTCATGCGGGGGGTCAGGAAGAAGCGGTTGATGCCTCCCAGCATGATCAGCAATGCGAAGAGCCCGACCTTGACCAACAAGACTCGTCCATAGGTCGTGACAGTCAGGGGCACAAAGGCCCGGACTTGCAGGGTGGATGCGTAGAGTCCGCTCACGGCGAGGTAGGTCACGCACACGAGAGCCACTCCGGAAAAATGGGACGCAAGAGTCAGCTGGGCCGAGCGCGCAACACCGGTCTTCCGGGCGAGCCGCCAGGCCAGAACCAGGGACCCCAGTCCTCCGATCCAGACAATGGTCGCCAGCATATGCACCCAGTCCAGGAGTGGGGCGACGCCCGCTTGGCCGTTTACTTCGACGGCGTGGCCTCCCAGGCTGAAGGTGGCGAGTACTCCTCCGGCCGCCGCCGCGGCGGCCCACCAACGAGCTGAACCGGCCCGCGGCGAGGATGGCAGATACCAGGAGATCGCCAGCAAGAGCAGCGCACATCCGCTCCGGAGCATCCAAATCCGCCCCGAACGCGTGGCGAGATCACGCCAGAGCGGCCCACCGAACGCTCCGAGCCAGGAGACGTTCCCGCCCGTTGCCGCCTGATTCACGAGCAAGAGGGTGCCCGCCGCAAGTACGACAACCGCCCCGACTAAGACGAGCCTGCGCAACCCCACGCCCACGGCTTCGCCCCACGCCCGCGCCTCGACCGGGGCGTCCGGGCCGGGATCCAACTGCCGCCAAGCAGGGCGCCACACCAGTAGGGCGAAAGCCGAGGCCCCGCCGGCCGCGACAATACCCAGCAGCGTTAACCACCGCAGAACGGTGTCGGCGAACGGCGGTAGCGGTAGCGCCGGGTCGGGTTCGCCCAGGGGAGGAAGACCCACGATCGCGCTCACCCCGAGTCCAAGGTTGAACGGCACCCGGGACTCGGCGTAGTGACCGTCTTGCGCCCGTACGCGGAGGGCCGCCACATACGACCCCGCGGGTAGCCGCTCGAGCGTGATCGTGAGGACAGTGAGATCTACAGCATCCATCGTCCCAGGACCGGGATCCACGACCCTACCCTGGTTGTCCAGGATCTGTACCTGGCTGAAGGCAGGCTCGACCTCTTGGCTGAAATGGAAGACCATCTCCGCTGGGAATCCAGGCCGAGAGGAGCTCCCGCTGAGTTCCGACCGCAGCAGGTTCACGTGGGCGAAGCCGGCTCTCCATCACCAACCACCAGGAACACTGCCAGTGCGCACACGATGAGCAGAGAGGGCAGTCTAGGTCGCGAAGGTCGTCGTGGGCGCAGTGTGGTCACGGTCCAGCTCGAACCGCTGTGCGACGAGCTAACCACGGCGCATGGCGACGAGCACACCGCCGAGCGCGATGCCCACGACTCCCAAGATGACCCCGGCCAACGCGATCCAGCGGGCGGTGGCCGCGGCGCCGTTGGCGGCATCTACCTGGTCACGGAGGGTGGCGATCTGGGCTAAAAGTTGGTCGACCCGGCTGGGTTCGTTCCGGGGAAGCCCAGGTCACTCACGGGCTGGACGGCATCGAAGCTGTCGGGCCCGCTCGACGCATTGACGTCAACCGGCTCGCCCTCGATGGTGCCGTAGACCCGCATGGTGTAGCTGCCCACATCTGTCGGCACAATCCACGCAATGTACGTCCCCTCCTGGCCCTCCTGAGGCTCGAGTGTCACAACGCGATGGGACGTTCCGAACGAGACTTCGGCCTTCAGCGTGCTCGAGACGTTCGTCACCGGCTCGCTGGTCGCCGCATCGGTGACCGAGAGGAACACCCCGTTCAGGGAGCCTTGCAACGCAGGCTCGGTGTTGAAGCCCAACTCCAGGTCGTAGCCGGCCACGGAGATCTCCTTATGGGCGAAGGCGACGATCGGTGTAATCAGTACTAGGAGCATTGCCGGCAGAAGCCCAAGGCCGACGACGCGTAGAGCTCGGTGCAGCATGGCTTATCCCCCTTGTTGGTGCTTTGTTGGTGCTCGTGTACCCGGCCTTGTGCGGCCGTGTGCTCCCCCAGAATCGCTGATTATTACAGAAAATTTACAATTCAGCATTCTTCGTGTATCCTAATTCCTTGTGAATCCTTACACAGAATTTACAGTTCGGCCTGCTGTTCATGAGGAGTCGTCCAGTCCCCCCGAAGGAGATGCCATGTCGTCGCTGCAACGAGTGGTCGGAGTCCTGATCGTCATGCTCGCGCTGGTCATCGGCAT
>CAZDGO010000116.1:0-7077 GCA_964504825.1 uncultured Gaiellales bacterium | reverse complement strand
CGCCGGCGATCCCGGCCGCGCGCGTCCGCGTTCGTGGCGTCGTTGTAGGGCTGTGAGCCGTGCATGCTCTCCCAGAGTACCAGCGCGTGAGAGCGCACGCAATGCTAAGTGCGGACCCCCCGGCGGCTACCCCTAGTGCTATGTGGCGAGCCCTCGGCCTGGTTCGAACCGCCGCGAGCCCGTACCATTGCAGGGTGACTTTGAGGGATCGTTTCAGAATGACGCTTCGCCTGGCGGAGCACGATGGGCGAGTGCGAGGCAAGGACGCAGGGAGCGCTCGTAGCCAGAGGCTACGGGTGCGACCGAGGACGCCGCATCGCGCCGGCCAGTGCGCTCCGGCGGCCAAGGCTTCGTTGTGAAACGAGCCATAAGCGAAGCATACTCGATCCTAGGCGTGGAACGCGACGCCTCTTTCGCCGCTGTGAAGGCGGCCTACCGCAGTCGCGCCCTCGCCACTCACCCAGACCGGGGCGGGGATCCTCGCGGGTTCATCCAGGTCCAGGCTGCGTATGAGATCGTGTGCGGCTTCCTGAACGAGCCGATGATCGAGGCGGACATTCCCGTCCCCGAGGAACTGCGGGGCCTCATCGATGCCATCCTTGGTGACTTCCGGGCGCAGTTGGGGCATGCGGAGCAGTCCGCGGGACGGTTCTTCGATGCGTTCGATGCCGAGATGCTCGCCCACGTGCGCACGGCGTCGCGGGCGGAGCTGCGGGACTTCAGCACCTACTTCCAGCACACGTGGCACGGGGGCCTGGAACGCCTGTTCGGCGGGTTCAACCAGGAGTGCCGGAGTATCGTCGGCCGGTACGACGGCTGGTTCTCGCAGTTCAGCGAGGCGGCCTTCGAGGATGCGTTCCGAGCGCAGTGGTTGCGCGCGATCTGGGGCCGTCGGTTCTGGGAGCTTCTTGGCGGACTGTTCGTCGTGGGGTTTCTCGCCGGGATGCTGCTGGGTGATGCGTGGAGAAGCGGCGCAGGTGGGCCCTTCTGGAGCGCGGGGTTCGTCATGGGGATCGCATGCGCGGCGTTTGTGCCTGCCGGCTACTGGCTGCGGGCGCGAAAACGGCGGGCTACGCCGCGTGACCTCGCTCCACTGCAGATCCAGCTCTTCAGACTCGATGAGCGGGCGGAGTTCCAGGCCAGCCATGCGCTCAAGCAGGCGCGCAAAGGCACCGCGGCGGCCGGTTTCACCGGATTCATGCTCGGTGACATGATCGCCACCGGCTTGGCCGGGCCGGTCTTGGGAGCGGTGGCGGGTCTTGCTCTCGGCGGTGTCGCTGGGCGTGTGCTGAACCCCACCGGCGCCATCCGGCGGTCGCTGGAGAGCGAGTTGCATGCCTTCCTTCCGGCTGCGCGGCGGTCGGTCACCGGGTATGTGCTTGAGAGCCATCGCCGCGTCATCGTCGATCTGCACGGCGAGATCGTGCGCAACTACGAGCAGCGCGTGCGGGAGACCGCCCGCCTGCTCTCGGCGGGGCCATGAAGCCGCGGAGAGACAGTGATTTCTACCGGTCCATCTTGGACAACCTCTACTGAACAATTCTGTCGGAAGATACTTTGGGCGGAGGTCGGCGAGAAGGTGCGCATGCTCATCGAGCGGTCTACGCTGGAGGCGGACGGTCGTCAGGTGGGAGCTACCGTGTGGCCGAGATCACCGCGAGGTCGTGCCACCCCCAGGTCACCCGAGGCGGGAGGTCCGCGGCGATTAGCCAGTCGAGGAGATCCCCTACAGTCTCGGGCAGGTCGAGCCCGAGCGCGTAGGGAGTGATGGCATCCTCAAGGCGCGCGGGCACGACGATATCGCCCATCACGAAGAGCCCCCCTGGTCGTAGTGCCGCGCGTACCCGCAGTAAAGAAGCTGCGCTTTCCTGCGTCGTCCAGATGGTGGACTGCCAGCGCGGACACGACGAGGTCGAACGGTCCGACCGGCAGCGGGTCGGCCAAGCCGCGCGTCAACGCCGCCGCCACCCGGTCTGCCGGCACGCGTTCGACCGCGATCGCCAGCATGTCGGGGCTCTTGTCCAGGAGGGTGATCATGGCGCGGGGGTGCCGCCCGAGGATGGCCAAGGTGGTCTCGCCCGTGCCGGCGCCGAGGTCGAGGACCCGTTTCACCTCGAGGCCGACGGACGCTTCGGCGATTGCCGCCTGGAATTCGTCGTAGACGGGGATGGCAGTGTGCATCTGAGCCAGGTAGGTGGCCGGCACATCGTAAAACTGGTGAGGGTGCGTCGTCATCGCGCCGCCATTGTACAGACCACGAGGGTCTATGATGCGTCGCACATGAGCGACGACGCGTACACCGGCGTAGGGAAATGGCTGCCCGGCCTCCAGATGGTGCGCGGGTACCGGTGGGTCTATGTCCGCAGTGATGTACAGGCCGGTCTCATTCTAACCGCTCTGCTGGTACCGGCCGGCATGGCCTACGCCGTAGCGTCGGGCCTGCCGCCTATCTACGGGCTCTACGCCACGCTGGCTCCTTTGATAGCCTACGCGCTCTTCGGTCCTTCGCGCATCTTGGTGCTGGGGCCCGACTCGTCGCTATCACCGCTGATCGCGGCCGCGCTGCTGCCCTTGGCCGCGGGCGACCCTGCGCGGGCCGTCGCTCTGGCCGGAGCGCTCGGCATTCTTGTGGGGCTGATCCTGATGGCGACTGGGCTGGCCCGCCTCGGGTTCATCACCGAGCTCCTCTCGAAGCCCGTGCGCTACGGCTTCATCAACGGCATCGCGCTCACTGTCTTGGTGAGCCAAGTGCCCAGTGTGCTCGGTTTTTCGGTAGGATCTACCGCTCTGGCAGGGCGTATCGTCGAAATGGCGCACGGCGTGGCGGCCGGGTTCACCAATCGGACCTCGTTTGCCCTGGGGGTTGGCAGTCTGGCGCTCATTCTCGTGCTCAGACAGTGGGTGCCCCGAGTTCCCGGTATCCTCGTTGCTGTGATCCTTGCCACCGTGGCAGTCAGCATGTTCGGACTTACCGAGCAGGGCGTATCCGTCGTCGGGCGGGTCCCGCGCGGACTGCCGGGCTTCGTTCTTCCCTCGTTGCGGTGGTCGGACATGGGACTGCTTCTGAGCAGCGCCGCCGGCATCGCCTTGGTGGCTTTCGCCGACACGAGTGTTCTCTCCCGCACCTTCGCCGCGCGCGCTGGGGCGCGCGCTGGGTACAAAGTCGATCCCAACCGGGAGATGGTGGCTCTCGGCATCGCGAACGCCGTCACCGGGCTCTTCCAGGGATTCCCTATCAGCAGCAGCGCTTCCCGTACGCCGGTCGCCGAGTCGGCCGGGGCCAAGACCCAGGTCACCGGGTTAGTTAGTGCGGCGGCGGTTGCGGGGCTTCTGGTGTTCGCGCCGGCCCTCTTGACCGATCTGCCTACAGCCGCGCTGGGGGCGGTGGTCATCGCCGCTGCGATCGCCCTGGCCGAGGTGTCAGGGGTCCGCAGACTCTTCCAGGAGAGGCCCTCGGAGTTCTGGCTCTCCATGGTGGCCTTCCTGAGCGTAGCTCTGCTGGGAGTCCTGATGGGTATCGCGATCGCGGTCGGTCTCTCGCTTCTCAACTTCATCCGGCTGGCGTGGTGGCCCCACGATGCCTTACTTGGGCGTGCTCCCGGCGTTAAGGGATATCATGATATCGGGCGATATGGATCGGCCGAGCAGGTGCCTGGGCTGATCCTCTATCGGTTTGACGCGCCGCTGTTCTTCGCCAACGCACATCTGTTCGGCGAGAAGGTCAGGCGCCTCGTCAGCGAAGCCGAGCCGCCCGCGCGGTGGGTGGTTGTCGCGGCGGAGCCCATCACCGATGTGGACACGACAGCCGCCGATGTGGTCGAGGAGTTGGCTGCGGAGCTCAGGGTCGCGGGCGTGGAACTGGCCTTCGCCGAGCTGAAGGACCCCGTGAAGGACCATCTCGAGCGATACGGGCTCATGGACCGCCTGGGGCGCCGGCGTTTCTTCCCGACGGTCGGCGTAGCGGTCAAGGCGTATGTGCGAGAGACCGGACTGGGGTGGACCGACTGGGAGGATGCCGCCGGCTAGGTGACCGTCTCCGGTTCGCCTATGATGACGGGTTCGTGCTCGGCCGGCTGTACCGCCTCCTCAGCTAGGATCTCGGCACCGATCTCCGAGGCGCCGTCGAGGTGCAGGCGATCCACCAACGGCACTTCACGGACGAACCACATGGCAAGGAATGCGAGTGCGATGAGGATGAAGCCCCAGAAGAACGTGCGTGAGATGCCGGTGGCGAGGGCTTCTTTCACGTCGGCGAAGAAGCGTTCGAGCAGGGGTTGTGCTTCCGGCGGCATCTTCGCCGCAATGGCCTGCAGGGCTCCGGCGTTGAGAAGCTTAGCCGGTTCGTTCGTGAGGGCGGAGAGCTGGGCAGCCGCCGGTCCGAAGGAAGATGCGTCGCGCTGCGTCAGCACTGTCAGTTCACGGGCGAAGACCGAGTTCATCACTCCGCCCAACAGCGCGACGCCCACGGTGCCACCCATGGAGCGGAAGAACTGCTGCGCGGCGGTCACTTCGCCTATGCGCTTCGGATACTGCGACTGCAGCGAGATCGTGAAGAGCGGCATCGTGGCGCCGAGACCGACGCCCAGGAGAATCATATAGAGCGCCACCGAGCCGTTGCTGGTCTCTACGGTCAAGCGAGAGAGAAAGAACATCCCGGTCGCCGCGATGGGGAGGCCCACTATGCCAAAGATCTTGTAGCGGCCGGTACGGCTGATGAGCTGGCCGGTGATGATCGACGCCGCCACCAATCCCAACATCATCGGCGTGAGCAGGGCCCCCGAACTCGAGGCGCTGCGGCCCACGACTACCTGCAGGAAGAGGGGCAAGAACATGATCGATCCGAACATCCCCACTCCCGAGAAGAACAGTACGACCATGCTTGCCGAGAACCCGCGGTCGCGGAAGAGGGCTAGGTCGAGAATGGGCTCGGAAGCGCGCCGCTCCAGGAACCCGAAGGTGACCAGAGAAGCAAGTGCCACCGCGAACAAACCGACGATCGCCCCGGAGCCCCACGCGTATTTCGAACCGCCCCAGTTGAGCGCGAGCAACAGGGGCACGAGCCCCACACTCAGGGCGAGCGAACCCCACCAATCGACCGAGTGCGATCTTCCGGGCTCGGGCTTGGTCATCACCACGGCGAGCACAGAGAGGGCCAACAGTCCGATGGGCACGTTCACGAAGAAGATCCACCGCCAGGAGAGATTGTCTGTGAGCCAGCCGCCCACGGCCGGGCCGATCACCGAGGCCAGACCGAACACGCCGCCCATCAGGCCCTGGTAGCGTCCCCTCTCGCGGGGCGCGAACAGGTCGCCGATGACGGCCATGCCGTTCGCCATCATGGTCCCGCCGCCCAGACCCTGGATGCCACGGAACACGATGAGCTGCAACATGTCGTGAGGAGCTCCCGTGATTGCCGTGAAGATGCCGTCGAGCCAGGCCGACCCGGCCGTTCCGCAGAGTGTCGACCCCGCGAGGAACACCGTGACGCCACCCAGGTAGAAGTACTTGCGGCCGTAGAGATCGGAGAGTTTCCCCACGATCGGGATCGCGATGGTGGACGCGAGAGCGTAGATCACGAACACCCACGACAGGGACTGCATGCCCCCCAACTCGCGCACGATGTTGGGCATCGCCGGACCGACGATAGTGGCGTCGAGTGCACCTAGCATCATCGCCAGCAGGACGCCGGCGAGGATGTACATCTTGCTGCGATGAGGCAGGTCTCTCATGTGCATGGGGCGCGGGTCTCCTAGCAGGTGCGGGGCGGGCCGGAGGGCTGGTGGTCGGCGATGGTGCGTATGAGGCTCAGCAGCTGCCGGCGTTCGTGGGTGGCGAGGGGAGCAAGAACCTGGTCGAGGCTGCCGAGGATCATGCTCCGCACGCGTCGCATCTCTTCGCCTCCGGCTGTGGTGAGGGTCACCTCGACTACGCGGCGGTCGTGGCGCGAACGTACGCGTTCCACCAGGCCGTGTTCTTCGAGGCGGTCGATGATGCCGGTAAGCGACGCCTGCGACGTTTGGGCGCATTCGGCAAGGTCGCTCATGCGTCGGGGGCCGTCCACGAGGGCGCCGAGAACCCAGTAGTGCCGGGCCTGCGCCGGCTCGGGATGGCCCTGTGGATGCACGCCGCGAACGATTGCGTGCCACATGCGATGCATCTGGTCGGCAAGCTCGGTGAGTTCCTCAGGGGAGAAGATCTCGCCGTCGCGGGCTGTCAATGTGCTCTATTCCATGTATAGTTCATGAAGTTGAATATTAACCCTATCCCGACGAGTGCACAAGGGCGCAGGGTAGGCAGCGGCGAGAGCGAGGGTGGATGAGCTGGTTGACACGCGTGTCCTTGAGGAACCGGTCGGTGGTCGCCCTGGCGGTCATCGGGGTGCTGGTAGTGGGCTTCTTCGCCATGAGCCGCCTACGTCAGGAGCTCATCCCGAGCATCGAGTACCCGGCTCTTACCATCTTCACGGTGCAGCCTGGGGCATCTCCCGCCGATGTGGAACGCGGCGTGACCATTCCCCTCGAGACCAGCATGAAGGGTCTGGTCGGACTCAAGGAGCTCGACTCGTACTCCAACGAAGGGGTCAGCATCATCGTGGGCCTGTTCGATTACGGCACCGACATGGCGGCTATGCAGGCCACGGCCCAGCAGGCGACTCAGCGCGTCCAGGCGGCCCTGCCGACCGGGTCGCAGCCGCAGGTCAAGGCTCTGAACTTCGGCGATTTTCCTATCATCCAGCTGGCCGTGAGCTCGCCGCTTCCTCCTGAGCAACTCGCTGCTCTGCTCCAGCAGAAGGCGGTTCCTCGATTGCAGCAGGTGCCTGGGGTGGCCGATGTCTCTCTCTCGGGCGTACAAGGATCGCAGCTTCAGATCGCGCTCAAGCCCCTCGCCCTAGTGAAGTACGGCGTGGCCGTGCCGACGGTGATCTCCGCCCTGCAATCGGCCAACGTGTCGATGCCGGCGGGCACGCTGAGCAGCGACGGCGCGAGCATCCCCGTGCGCGTCACCAGCCGGTCCGTCGGTATCGAGGCGCTGAAGGCGCTGCCGGTGCAGGCGGGAACCGGTGCCGCAGCGGCCGGC
>CAZDGO010000115.1:3056-7168 GCA_964504825.1 uncultured Gaiellales bacterium | reverse complement strand
GGCTCTGGAGAAGGACTACTCTGTGATCGCGTTACTGTCCGACACCGCGTCCGGAAGGGGCATGACCTTCCAGCGCTATGTGCTCGGCGTGTTTCTCGACGAGGTCTTGGTCGCCGCCACTCGTCGTCTCTTTGAGATGAGCCGTGGGCGGTATCGGCTCCACGCGGCGACGGGCCCCGCTGACGGCCGTCGCGTGGGAGGGCTTGACGTCGAGGTGTTCGACGAGTTCACGGGGCTTGACCGACCTGCGAGCACCCTGTCAGGCGGCGAGGGCTTCCTGGCGAGCTTGGCGCTCGCCCTGGGGCTCGCCGAAGTGGTGCAGAGCTTCTCCGGGGGCACCCGCCTGGACACGGTGTTCATCGACGAGGGGTTCGGGAGCCTCGACCCGGAGGCATTGGATGCGGCCATTGAGACGTTGCTCGGCCTCCGTGAGCACGGGCGGCTGGTAGGGGTCATCTCGCACGTGCCCGAGTTACGCGAGCGTATTGACTGCCGCCTCGAAGTCCAGCCGACCCCGAGGGGGAGCACCGTGACCTTGGTGGTTCCGTAGCGACATTACTCCGGCTTCTCCTCGCGTTCCACCACGCTGCAGTCGGTGGCGAGGGCGGCGACGGCCCCACCGCGGCCGGCATCGGCGCTATGACGGCCGCGACTAGGCTTCGCGACTAGGCTTATGGTCAGCGGAATCGAGACGATGGTGCGGTCGCCTTGCTTGATGGTGAAGCATAGCTGCGGTTCCGGGTACGTACTGGCCGCGGGGTATACTCGCGCAAACCGGCGGCGCGAGGAAGTGGCATGGGTACCGAAGTGATCGGGGGGTGGCAGCTGGCGGGCGGGGCGGCCGTGTTGGTGGGCATCCTGGTGGCGCGGCGGGCAACGCTCTGACTGTGGTGCCGAGCTCCAGGCCTTGTCCCGTGTGTCTGACCGCCGTCGTCCCGTTCGACCGCGGTGCCCTGGTGGCATCCAGTCACAGGGTGGCCAAGATGCCATGGGGGCTTGTTACGGGAAGTGGGGTGGTCGCCGGGTTCGAAATCGCCTCCACGGAGTGTGCCGGGGCCCGCGGACCTGGGCTCGAAGGGGTTCAGGCTGAACTTGGGTGCCTCTGGCGCGACCTATGCGGTCGGTTGGTCGGCGAAGAGGGCGGGTCCACCCTGGCGGGCGCCGACTCCATCGCCTCCGAGAAGCCTTCCTGGCTCTTCTCGTATGAGGATGCGAAAGCCAACGGCCCGATCGGTCTCTACCGCGACTTCGGCGACGGCCCCACTGCGACTGCGTGGGGATGGGTGCTGCTCTCCGGTCCCGTAGCACAAGGGCCGACGAGCGACGTGAAGGAAGTCCTGCGCGAGGGCGAACTCCGACTTCAGTGGGATCTCGACCGCGGCGCCGATCTCGACATGCGCTTCGAAGCCTTGAGACGGGCGTTCGCGTGGTTCGGGTCGGTGTGGGAGTGGCTTGATACAGACATCGAGGTGGGCATCCACGAGTCTGGGCACCACTACTCGGTCGACCGAGTCGCCGTAGGAGAAGGCGAGTGATGAGGGGTGAATGCCCGCGAACAAGGCATTCAACCGCCTCTTTCGCTACATATCCGGCGCCAATCGGTCGCGCGAAAAAGTGGCGATGACCCTGCCGGTGCCCGATGACCCGCAGGTCACGCGCCGCGCCAAGTGCCCGCTCGCCGTATGGCGACGGTGCTACTCAGGCTCCTGGAGCGAGAAGGGCTACCGTCGCCATACGTCGGAACTGGAATCATGGATCGAAGAACCAGGCCCAGGCCCTACTCCTCGGTATGGTACTTGAACGACACCTGGATCTTCGCCCGGTAGAGGATCACCTGGTCTTCATCGATCTTCATGTCCAGCAAGATCACTTCCGCGATGCGCAGGTCTTCCAGGGATTTGGCCGCTGTCTCGACCGCGCGCTTGGCTGCGTCCTCCCACCCGAGACTGCTGGTTCCTATCAGTTCGATGACCTTGTACACGCTGTCCGGCATCGCCCCTCCTTTGCTCGGCGTCTGACGGGACGCATGGTACCCATCGCGCGGAGATCTTATCCGGCCGCGGCGGTGCGTCGGCCGGAGTGGCGAGTCGTCCCGCTCCCGGGGAACGGTTCGGAGGTCGCTATGGGTTCCTCCAGCGCGAGGAGCAGGTCGGTCAGATCTGTGTCCGCCTCCAGCACGGAGATGAGGGAAGCGACCACATGAGGGTCGAACTGTGTCTCCGTGCACCGCCGCAGCTCCTGAACGGCCTCGGCGTGGGTGCGACCCGATCGGTAGGGGCGGTCTGAACGGATAGCGTGGTAGGCGTCGGCGGCGGCGATGATGCGCGCCCCGATAGGTATGGCTTCGCCGGAGAGCCGACCAGGGTAGCCGCCGCCGTCGAACCGCTCCTGTTGGTGCAGGACGAGGGGGATGACATCGGCGAGCTCGGGCGCGTGTTCGATGATCGTCTTGCCGAGCACCGGGTGCTGGCGGATGCTTTCCCATTCCGAGGGCGTGAGGTTGCCCTGCTTGGTAAGCACGGCATCGGGGACCCCGATCTTGCCCACGTCGTGCAGCAGCGCGCCTGTCTTGATGCGCGCCACTTCGTGTCCGCGGAATCCCATGCGTCGGGCGGTCGCAGCTGCCAGTTCGGAGACGAGACGGCTGTGACTGTGGGTGTACCGGTCGCGCACGTTCACGGCCGCCGCGAGGCTGCGCACGATGCTTCCGTATCCCGCACCCCTCAACTTCACCACGTTGCCGGAGTGATCGCCGGCGGAGGAGAGTTCCGGGTAGAGTTGGATCTGACTGCGGCTACCACCGTCAGTGCGAGCAGAGCCTCAGAGCCCGGCGCCCAGCCATTGATGCCCTTCGCCTGGGCGAGGAGGTACGAGCCGGCTGTTACCGCCACGGCTCCCGCTCCGTCGGCAAGCAGAGGCAGGGTGCGCCAGGCGCGACTCTTGCTCTTCTCCTGATGCAAGCGTTTCGACGTCAGGGGGAGTGTCCTGCCTGCGCGACCGGCGATGTACAGTGTATGTCGTAAACCTTATGACGGAAGGTAGGGGACGAATGGCCGGCCGACGGTGGCGTTTTGTCGTGTGTATGGCGGTGGTGGGGTGGACGCTGGTGGCGGCCGTGCTGGGGTGTGCGGGGGGTGGCGCCCCCGGGGGTGACGGTGGCACGTCGACTGTGATGACGCCACCGGCTACGGCATCCACCATCACGGCGGCGACGCCATCGACCACCACGATCCCCGTCGCATCGACCACTGCCCCAGTGTCGACCACGAAGCCCCCCACGACTCTAGAGCCGGGCGCGTTGGCCCCCGGCAAGGAGTACGTGAGAGTGTCCGGAAAGGCCCGTGTGGTGGCTTTCACGTTCGACGCGGCGTATGACCCCGAGCCATTGTCCGACATCCTCGACGCGTTGGCTGCCGCCGATGCTCCGGCCACCTTTTTCCTGACCGGAGAGTTCGTCGCCGACTTTCCCGATACTGTGGCCGAGATCGTGCGGGCCGGGTATCCCGTAGGCAATCATTCGTACTCTCATCCCGACTTCACCGGCCTGTCAGAGGTCAAGATCCGGTCGCAGCTCGACCGCACCGCCGCGCTCATCACAGATGCGGGGGCCGCCGACCCCCGGCCCCTGTTCCGCTTCCCGTATGGAGCACGTGACGACCGCACCCTCGCCGCGGTCGGTGACGCGGGTTACGCGAGCGTGTACTGGACCATCGACACGCTCGATTGGAAGCCGGAGCGCACCCCCGCCCAGATCGAGGCTGCCGTGCTCGATCATCTGCAGCCGGGAGCCATCGTCCTGATGCACGTGGGGAGTCGCCAGACCGCTTCCATCCTCCCCGAGATGATCCGCAAGGTGCGCCAGGAAGGGTACACGCTGGTCGCCCTGCGTTAAGAGCTCGCTTCTAAACGAAGCCTTGGCCGTCGGCACGCACTGGCCGGCGCGATGCGGCGTCCTCGGTCGCGCCCGTAGCTTCCGGCTACGGGCGCTCCCTGCGTCCTTGCCTCCCACTCGCCCATCGCGCGCTGTCGGCGAAGCGTCATTCCGAAGCGAGCTCCTAGAGCTCGCTTCTAAACGAAGCCTTGGCCGTCGGCACGCACTGGCCGGCGCGATG